>DATGXP010000689.1:0-2937 GCA_035298845.1 Chitinophagales bacterium | reverse complement strand
GGTTGCTCCAGGTGTTGGCCGGCTGGCGGATAAGTTCATCCATGCGGTTCATCTCGCAAAAATGGAAGGCGTTGCCATTGGCTTCGCTCCAGTGTGCCCACAGGTCGGTAAACTGAAACAGGTGGTAATAAAGTGTGAGCGCAAGTGTGCTGAGCAAAAAAATGATGATGGGCAAATAGAACATACGCGCATGCAACCGCTCGAGGTAAAGACGGGTTTTCAATAGCTTCCATTTAATGCGTGCGCTAAGTACCATAGTAGGGTTTACAGAGGTTTGTTAAAAAAGGTTTCAAAGGGGACGAATGAGGGGAAAGGAAATTGCAGAAATACACTACAGAATTACATAATTGCCAGATGTTCGAAGTTGAAAAAAAAGCTAAAGCTTATCCAGTTACTAAATTTTATTAGGTTTGAACCGTGCGTAACGAACCGGTAAAAATTATTGAGTGCCCCCGCGATGCCATGCAAGGCATTCGCCAGTTTATACATACCGAAAAAAAGATAGCCTATATCAACAAGCTATTAAAGGTAGGGTATTACGCTTTGGATTTTGGCAGTTTCGTATCACCCGATATTATACCCCAAATGGCTGATACAGCCCGGGTACTGGATGGGCTGGACCTAAGCACTACCCAAAGTAAGCTAATTGCCATAATAGCCAACGAGCGGGGCGCAAAGGATGCCTGTGAATTTAAACAGATAGATTGCCTCGGCTTTCCTTTTTCGGTATCAGAAACTTTTCAGAAGCGCAATGCCAATTCTACTATAGAAGAATCGCTGGAGAGGGTGAAAGGCATACGCGAAATGTGTAGCCAGAGCGATAAAGAGCTTATTATTTACATAAGCATGGCATTTGGAAATACCTATGGCGACCCTTATAGCCCCGAGATAGTAGAAGAATGGGTGAGTAAACTAAAAACGCTGGATGTAAAAACATTTATGCTGAGCGATACAGTTGGCGTAGCCGATGCTACGGTTATAGAGTATCTGTTTGCCAAATTAGTACCGGCCTTACCACAACTGGAAATTGGTGTGCACCTGCACACCGCCCCACATAACTGGAAGGAAAAAATTGAAGCTGCTTATGATAACGGGTGCCGCCGGTTCGATTCTGTGATAAAAGGGTATGGTGGCTGCCCCATGGCTAAAGATGATCTGATTGGCAATATGCCTACCGAAAATCTGTTGAACTATTTCAGCCGCAACCAACTGGGGCCACAGTTTAGCATACCTGCCTTTGAAGATGCTTTGCGCGAAGCCAATAATGTATTCCCTCCTCAATACCAGCACTAAAATTCAACCATCTGATATTCCCCCATACAACGGTGGACAATTGCAGTTGTAAGAACACCCAATGCTTGTATATTTGGGTAACAACTTAGCCCATGCCGCAGATCCCCTTACACATTTCGGCGCTGTTTATTTCATTGGTATTTGCTATCGCGTTTATATTATTGATAGCTGTGTATGTAAGCAGCCGTCGCTCGGTCGATTTATCCTTTGAAGAGCGAAGGAATAATTTTGTGATATCGCTGATAGTAATTATGGTGTGGTTGATTTTTACACTGATTATGTCCGCTTCGGGTTTTCTCACCGATTTTTCTGCCATGCCACCCAGGCTTCTACTTATAGTAGCTCCTCCGCTTGTTTTTTTTCTGGTGCTGCTTAATGCAAAACAGTTCAACGATCTTACCGAGCAGTTCAATGTATTCTGGCTCGTATACATCCAGTCTTTCCGTATTTTAATGGAGTTTATACTCTGGCTGCTATATCGCTACAATGTAATACCCGTGCAAATGACATTTGAGGGCCGCAATTTGGATGTGTTAGTGGGAATAACAGCTCCTTTTATTGCCTACTATTGTTTTATTAAAAAAACCTGGCCTTTGCGGGTGGCACTTATCTGGAATTTTGTGGGCATCGCTTTGCTGCTCAATATAGTGCTGGTAGCAATTCTTTCTACACCGTACCCTTTCCGCTATTTTATGAATGAACCTGCAAACACTGTAGTTTTCTACTTCCCTTTTATATGGCTACCCGCGTTTGTTGTTCCTTTTGCATTGTTGCTGCACCTTGTAGCTATACGCAGGTTGTGGAAGTTTGCATAAGTATGCTCCTATAACTGTTTAAACTTTCCGGTTTTGTTCTCTGCCAAAACATGGCCGCCGCCATGCACGTGCATCTTTTTATACACCAGAAACTGAATACCGTTTTGCGCATAGCAGAAATCCTCTATGGTTCTTATTAACTGTTGCACGGGTTCGTATTCGCCCTCTATAGTGGTTTCAAAAGCACCCACTGTGTACTTCAGCCCCGATTGCTGTATTAGCGCAATAGCTTTATCTATTACCGGAAAAGCCTGATCTATTTGGGTAAGGGGAACTACCTGTACGCTGGCGTTTACTATCATGTTGGTTATTTATCTACCACATAAATATCGCGCGGAATGTTAGGCTGGTCGGTGGTGTAGTATTCAAATATCATTTGTGTGGTGGTCGCTTTTACTCTTACGGCACCAAAGCGTTCATTATCGCAGATATTAACGGCGTATTTATTAGGGTCGAGCGGATGAGCATTACAGTTGTATAAGTTATCGTTACCGCTGTTGCCAATAATTATGTAAGGTAATTTAGGAGTTGCTTTATCTGTAACTCGGCTATAAAAATGCTCGTGCCCACAAACCACAGCGTCCAGGCCCCACTCCGCATACGGTAATTGTGTGCCCGCAGAACTACCATGCGGACCGGGGCTGTAGGGTGGATGATGAAAATATACCAATTGGAAAGGAGCAGTGCTCTGCGCTGCTTTATCTTTCAGCCAATTACGCGCCTGCTGGGGCAAGGTGCCGGCCGCGCCTGATGTCATTGAAAAAAACTGCACCGGACCCCAGGTAAAATCATAATTGCGCTCATCGCCGGGCAGGGTAAAGTATTCAGT
>DATGXP010000688.1:0-2064 GCA_035298845.1 Chitinophagales bacterium | reverse complement strand
CTATGAAGCCGCTGGTTGGTTTTAAGGCCGATACGTTTGCCTGTGCGGGTTACCAGATTAAGTTTACCAACTTTACCCCTAACGCTGCATCTTATAAGTGGAACTTTGGTGATGGTACTACATCTACCGATAAAAATCCGTTGCACGTTTACAAAAACAACGGCCGTTATACAGTGTCACTTACAGCTTTTGGCGATGGTTGCGACTCGACTGTGATAATGAAAGATTATGTGCACGTAGATACCCTTAAGGTAGATTTTGAAATGACAGCTGCCACCCAAACACTAGTGCCACCGTTTCTTTACAGCTTTACCAATAAAACCAATTTGCCTAATGTAAAATACATGTGGGATTTTGGTGATGGTTATACAGAAGCATCGGTAAACCCTGTACACATTTACAATACCCCGGGCAACTTTAATGTGCGCCTGATAGCTTACTCAAAAAGCGGTTGCACCAACTCTAAGGTGATTCAAAACGCTATACAGATGGGTACCAGTATGGGCAACGATTAAGCGCCGGCTATTTGTTGGTTTTTTACACAGCTTATCTTGGGTTATGTAACAAATGTCACATTGAGGAGACTTTGTTTTTCGTAACTTTACGCCATGATAAGCAAAGGTGATAAATTATACAGCATAGTAGGCATGAAATGCCCGCGCTGCCACGAGGGAAAACTGTGGCGAAGCCCTCTTTACAAACTTAAGTTTTACGATATGTACGAAACCTGCCCTGTGTGCGGGCTTAAGTACGAGCAGGAGCCTGGTTTTTGGTATGGTGCCATGTATATGGGCTATATCTTCAGCACCGGCGCATTATTGATAGTAATGCTGGTAACAATGTTGGTTTTAGAGTGGGAGTTGAACCACGTTTTAACTGCTGTGGGTATTACAGCGCTTATTGGGTTTACCTTCAATACGCGCTTATCGCGTTCGGCATGGTTAAATATTATGGTATCGTATAACCCAAACTGGAAAGCCCAGAATGAAGCACGTGCTAAGAAACTAGAGGACCTGCGAGCCAGCGGAGTTGATGTGGATGATATTAGTTCGCTAACCAGTGTAGGCCGACATGGTTTCGAATCAAAATAGCGAATTTTGTAATTCGTAATTCCCTCATATTTACGGCGCTTATACTTATATAAGGCCGAAGTTTTGTGTCATATTTTAGATGTATTCTTGATAGTGCGCTGAAACCCTTGCCAGCACTTTGTTTCAGCGCATGCTAAATAAAATATTTTATAAATAGTTTGGAGAAACAGATTAACGTGCTTTATATTTGCATCGTTAAACAAAATAAAAAAACATAAAATGTTACGCAATCAAATATATCAACTACCGAGTTTCTCCACTAAGGCGGAGCGTGGGCACGATATAGATGGGCTTTTGTTTTCTAACTTAAATTGTAAGGTATAACCAACAATTTAGCACAGGAAAAGAGAAGCCCGGAACCAAAAAGTTTCGGGTTTTTTATTTTAAAAAGGAACTGTAAAAATTGAATTATGAGCGACACAGGAAGATTTTGGGTGATTAAGGACGGAAGAAAATTTTTGGTTGAACCCATAGGGCCAGACCGCCCGGCAGATTGGGGTTCAATAAACCAGGCCACCGGCGAACTGGTGAACAAGAAAGGCCATGGCAAACATATTGGCGCTATCGACGAGTCAGAATCCTGGATTACCGAAGAGAACGGGTTTAAGAACATTACCGAAATAAATAGTTCACCGCTTTCGTATATCGAGGACCAGTTGAAGAAGGGTTAATAGGTACGAGCGGGAGTAGAAGAGTAATAGTAATTTTTAAATGATTAAAGCATAAAACAAATTCAACAATGATTTGGCTAAAACATAATCCGTTAACCAGTACCAATACAGCGTCGAAGCGATGCATGCCGGGCAGCTATTGCCAGGGGCAGAGAAGTTTTGATGTGATAGAGGACAAACATAGGGTCAGGTATTTCTGTATGTGAGGTAGTAGTACTTCATCAACAAGTAAACCCGGCCCGTGTAAAAACAAGCCGGGTTTTTTGTTGTCCGCCAGCGGAAGAATTTGAGTAAAAAAAGCA
>DATGXP010000687.1:0-4445 GCA_035298845.1 Chitinophagales bacterium | reverse complement strand
TCTACCGTAAACAGGTCGTTGAACTTATCATCGCTCAGTATATCCTTACGCACCTTTACATCCTGCAGGGCATTAGTAGCCATTTGCAAACATGCCTTCATTGTTTCTACAGCCGGAAACAAAATATCCTTCGTCAGCTGCATATCGCGGTGGTAACCCGATGGCAGGTTGTTGCAAAGCAGGGTCATTTCGTTAGGGGCAGCCTGCAGGCGGTTACACTTGGCCCGTATCAGTTCAAATATATCGGGGTTCTTTTTGTGCGGCATAATACTGGAACCGGTAGTGAGCGAGTCTGGAAAAGACAAATAAGCAAACTGCTGGTTCATATAAAGACACACATCGTACGAAAATTTAGAGAGTGTAGCTGCTACGCTGGCAAAAGCTGTAAGTGCGGCTTTCTCTGCTTTGCCGCGTGTCATTTGCGCATATACCGAGTTATAGTTTAACTCATTAAAGCCCAGGTATTGGGTAGTCAGTTTTCTGTTTAGGCCAAAAGCACTACCATAACCGGCACCAGAACCCAGCGGGTTCTTATCGGCGACTTTAAAAGCGGCTACCAGCATCTCCATATCATCTACCAGGCTTTCGGCATAGGCACCAAACCATAAACCAAAAGAGGATGGCATAGCGAGTTGAAAGTGCGTGTAACCAGGGAGTAAATCATTTTTGTAGAGCTCGCTTAAGTGCTGCAGCCTTTCAAAAAGCTGCATAGTTAAGCTGGCAGTTTCTCTAAGTTCATACTTTAGAAAAAGCTTTATATCAACCAGCACCTGGTCGTTGCGTGAGCGGCCCGTGTGCAGCTTTTTACCTGCATCACCAATCATTTCGGTTAGTGTTTTTTCTACCTGAGAGTGGATGTCTTCCACATGCTCTTCTATTACAAAATTGCCGGCGTGTATGCGCAGCATTATCTCATCCAGACCTTTGCGAATGCTTTCAAAATCTTCGGCAGATATAATATTGACCTCCTTTAGCATTTCAGCATGCGCCAATGAGCCCTGCACATCGAATATGGCTAGCTGCATATCCCAAACGCGGTCGTTACCTACCGTGAATATTTCGGTGGCTAATGATTTATCGTCTTGCTTAGCATCGCCTTTTTGCCAGAGTTTCATATTGTATTGATTGTAGATTGTACGGCTAATTCTTCTATAACATTTATGTAAGTGCTTATCCCCTCTTGTATTTCGCTCAGGTAAATAAATTCATCGGCGCTGTGCGACCTGGCAGAATCTCCCGGCCCCATCTTAACTGCCTGCCATGGCATAAGCGCCATATCGGATGTAGTAGATGAACCGAAACAGGGAATGTTTAAATTCTCTGCAGCCCTCACAAGCGGATGTTGCTCATTAACAAAATTGGCTTTTATACGTGTAGAGCGCGGAGTGACCGCAGACTTTACATGCTGTCTGATGATGGTAAGTAACTCTTCATGCGTGTAACACTCGTTAAGCCTTACATCTACCACAAATTTACATTCTGCGGGTACCTGGTTGTGCGCAATGCCCGCGTTAATCACGGTTACATTCATATTCACTTCACCCAGCCATTTCGATTTCTTTTCAAATTTGTAATTACGAAACCACTCGATATCTGTCATTGCCTCATAGATGGCATTCACTCCTTCATTACGGGCTGCATGACCTGCCACGCCTTTAGCCACACAGTCTAGCACCATCAACCCGCGCTCGGCTACCGCCATTTGCATTTGGGTAGGTTCACCTACAATAGCTGCGCTTATGTTTCCCAGGTCAGCAGTTATGTTTTCAATGCCACCCTTGCCTGAAATTTCTTCTTCGGCAGTAGCGGCATACACCAGGTTAAAAGGTAAATCTGCACGGTCATAAAAATTAAGGAATGCCCCTAACAATGCTATTAGTGGCGCACCCGCATCGTTACTCCCCAAACCGTATAGCTTTCCGTTCTCTATAGTTGCTTCAAACGGGTTGCGAGTGTAACCTGAATTGGGTTTTACAGTATCGTGATGTGAGTTTAGTAGTAATGTTGGTTTAGCAGTATCATAATACTTGTTCTGTACCCATACATTGTTACCCTTTTGATGTGGTTCAATGCCGTGTTGCTGTAAAAAGGCAAATATCTTAGCAGCAGTCTGTTCCTCTTCTTTGCTAAAAGAGGGCGTGCTGATTAAAGCCTGCAACAAGGGCAAAACATTATTAAATATATCAGCCTGCGATACTTGTGCCATAGCCTTGCTGATTATTTACGAGGTTAATTAAATCTTTTGCATGCCCTATTACAACCCTGGCCGCACCGCTTTGCTTTGCCTTTATAGCATTATCTACTTTAGGTATCATACCTTTGCTGATAGTGCCGTTGCTTTTCAGCATATCAACCTCAGTTATATCAAGTGTACTTATAACTGAATTATCCTCCTTTACATTAGATAATAGCCCGGCCTTTTCAAAACAATAAATGAGACTGGTAGAATAGGCTGTGCTCATAGCTTCCGCTATTACCCTTGCTATGGTATCAGCATTTACATTTAATAAAGTACCACCTGCATCTGCGGCTATGGGCGCTACTATAAGCGCCATATCGGCATCAAGTATAGTGCTGAGAAAACCAGTGTTCACACTTTCGTGATTCACATCACCCACAAAACCATAATCGATATGGGCAACCGGTCTTTTTATAGCAGTAACTGCTCTCCCATCGGCGCCGGATATACCGAGGGAATTGCAACCCAGAGATTGCAATTGAGCTACAATGGTTTTGTTTATCCAGCCCGCGTAGGTCATGGTTACCACCTGCAGCGTAGCCTCATCGGTAATCCGGCGGCCATCTACCATTTTAGTTTCTATACCCAGCTTAGCACTTAACTCTGTAGCCAGTTTACCACCGCCATGCACTAATATTTTTGGCGATTTAATAGCTACAAAATCTGACAAAAAAGACCGAAGTGCATCTTTGTCGTCAATTACATTACCCCCAATTTTCACTACAATTAGTTCTTTCATGGGCTACAGGTTTTCAAGTATTTTCTTCAATACGGTTTGCGACGCCACAACCCTGTTGCCTGCTTGCTGCTGAACTAAACTATCCGGTCCATCTATCAGCGCATCAATCAATTCTACATTTCTGCGCACCGGCAAACAGTGCATAATTTTAGCACCATTGGTAAGCAACATTTTTTCAGGGGTCAGCAGCCAATCTTCCTTTACATCGGGCATAGCACCGTAATCTTTAAACGACGACCAGTTTTTTACATAGACATAATCGGCACCTTTTAATGCAGCATCCTGGTTGTATTCAATGTGCGCACCTTTAGTAAAGTTCTCATCCAGTTCGTAACCTTCTGGCTGCGCAATTACAACTTCTGCGCCCGATGCAATAGCCCATTCGGCAAAAGAGTTGGGTACTGCCTGCGGCAGTGGTTTTATATGCGGCGCCCACATAAGCACCACTTTGGGTTTCTCTTTTGTTTTGGTCTCCGCAATAGTCACCATATCGGCAAAGCTTTGCAGCGGGTGCCGTGTGGCCGACTCAAGGCTTATCACCGGTTTATTACAATACTTCATAAAGCTGGTCAGCACCTGTTCGGTATAGTCTTTATCCCTATCCACCAGACCCGGAAAACACCGTATGCCCACCACGTCGCAATACTGTGCTACTACGCCGGCTGCTTCGCGTATGTGTTCGCTCTTGGTGCTGTTCATCACAGCCCCATCTTCAAACTCTATCTGCCAGCTATCTTTATCCAGGTTAATGACCATCACATTCATGCCCAGGTTAAAGGCTGCACGCTGTGTACTCATACGCGTGCGCAGGCTGGGGTTAAGAAACAATAAGCCAATGGTTTTGCCTTTACCTAATTCTGAATAGCACTGGCTGTTTTGCTTTACCTGCAAGGCCTCGTTTATCAGCGAAGAAAAATTGCCGGCATCTTTTACCGAAATAAATTGCTTCATGATAATGCGTATTGGTTTTTTAGGGTGATTTGAAATGCTTCCAAAAAAGTATCTATCTCCGTTTTGGTGATAGTGAGCGGTGGCAATATGCGGATGGTGTTTTTGCCCGATGCCGAACCGGTAAACATTTTATGCTTATAAAGCAGTTCACTGCGTACCGGCGCAGCAGGCATATCCAGTTCTATGCCTATCATCATGCCCAGACCGCGCACTTCCTTTATGCCTTGCAGGCCTTTGACTTGTTCCATCAGGTAGTTGCCTAGCTTTAAAGCGTTCTCCATTAATCCTTCCGCTTTAATAATATCCAGCACAGCAATAGAAGCCGCACAGGCCAGGTAGTTACCACCGAAAGTGGTGCCCAACAAACCGTGCTTTGCTTTAAATATCGGGCTGATTAAAACCCCACCTACCGGAAAGCCATTGCCCATACCTTTTGCTACGGTTATTAAATCCGGCTTTACACCTGAATACTGATGCGCGAAAAACTTACCGCTACGGCCATAGCCTGATTGTATT
>DATGXP010000686.1:0-7438 GCA_035298845.1 Chitinophagales bacterium | reverse complement strand
GAATTTTACGTAGCGGCTCCTGCAAGTCGTGGCTCGATATATAAGCAAACGATTGCAGCTCGGCATTCATTTTTTGCAATTCCATATTGCTATCGGCAAGTTCGCGGGTGCGTTCGCGCACCAGGTTTTCCAGGTCTTTGGTAAAAGATTTCTGGTTTTGTATATCCGTGCTGGTACCTACCCACATTTGAATTTTACCCGCCTCATCGCGTTGTGGTATGGCGCGGCTTAGCTGCCAGCGGTATTCACCGGTGTGTTTCAAAAAACGGTGCTCAAATAAAAAATCATTACCGGTGGCTACTGCAAACATCCATTCATGTATGTTCGCTTCCCGGTCGTCGGGGTGTACTATCTGCAACCAGCCTACCCTATCCAGTTCCTCTACACTCAGCCCTGAATAATCATATACCGACCGGTTGTAGTAATTAAGGTTACCCTGCGCATCAGCTGTCCATATATGTTGTGGCATCGAGTCTGCCAGTAACCTGAATTTCTTCTCACTTTCGGTTAGTTCCTGTTCCCGTTTAGTAGTGTCGGTAATATCCCTGCTACTGGCCATTATACTTATAACGCGCTGCCGCGAATCCATTACGGGCGTTACAAATACCTCCCACCACTTAGGCGTGCCCTTAACTGTATTGGCCTGCGCTTTAAACTGGGTGGTTTTTCCCTGTAAGGCATCTGCCACAGCGCGTGTTACCCTTGGCTGGTTTTCGGCACCCCACATGCTTTCCCATTTTCTGTTCAGGAAAATTTCTTTGCTTTCTGCTTCCAGTGTGCATACACCGTTTACATTTATAAAGCTTACCCTGCCTTCCAGGTCCAGTATCTTTACACAGTCGGGGCTACTCTCAAGCACCGTGCGGTTAAAAAGATCGCTTTCTTCTATTTTTTGCCTGGCTTTTACTTTTTCGCTCACATCGCTCACAGTAGCAATAATGCCCGAAATTGTACCATCCGGTTCCTGCAGTGGCGAGTATTCAAAATCCACATAGGCCGTGCCTGTACCCTCATCCTTTTGAAGGTAAGATTGCGACTCTGTTTCACAGTAAGGTATACCGGTATTATAAACGTCACTTAATAAGCCCGGGATTTTTGTGTTTTTTATGTGCGGAAAAATCTCAACAAAGGGTTTGTTCAGTACATCATCTTCTGTCAGGTTCCATCTTTTAAGCATGGCACTGTTAGCTATTTCTACTATATGCTCGGGGCCGCGCAATACTACCATGGCAATGGGTACCTGAGTAATAAGGTTCCGAAAACGCAGGTCGCTTCCTATAGAGTTTTGAGGGGTACCACCGGTGTTACCGGTTTCGTTATTACTGTTCATCTCACCTGAATTACAAAATTATCTTTCGATGGAGGTGCCGTTTTATCAGCGGCCACCATAGTTAGCGCTTCGTATATCACCTGCTTAAGTTTTAAAAAATCACCTGGCTTGCACACATAATGCTGTGCCCCGTTTTCGTACAACACGTTTACCACTTCGGTATCAAACGAAGTGGAATAAATTATTACTGGTATGTGGTTTAGTGCTTCGCTCTTCTTTATCTCCGCCAGGCAGTCAAACCCGTTTTTGCGGGGCATGTTCAGGTCCAGAAACAGAGCATGGGGTTTTAGGACGTTACTGTTAAGGTGGTGCATCAACTCCACACCATCTCTTACAGTAGTTACATTAGCTTCTATCGGTAGTTCTTCAATCGCTTCTTTAAAAAACATGCGGTCGTCCGAATCATCATCCGCTAATAACAAGTTCAGTTTAGTCAGGTTCACCAACCAAATGTAAGGTTTACTTTTTTCTAACTTGTTAATTAAGCCTTGCTTAAGTTACAAACAAAAAGTTTTAACGCGATTTAGGAAAACAAACAAAATGATGAATCCATAACCCGGTAGTAAGAAGCTATTATGTACAATTGCGAATGGGCGGGCATGGTATTTACGCTAAGTTACTTGAGGCCTCTCAAATTATTGCTTATAATTCTGAATGGAATTGCTGTTTTAACTTTAGAGTTGCTTCTATATCCGCTTTCAAAACCTTGACTTTAGTTCTCCGGATTCTTTTTGCTAGCCTGGTAATAGCTCTTAGGCTTTTGTATTCACTTTCGCTCCATAAAGTTTTATACCAATCATTATTGCTGAAATTTAGATATAGCCAATCTCGAATCCAGTATTCATCAAACCACTTTTTTTCATCCATTCTTCCTATCATATTTACGACTTTCGATCTGAAATCTTTCTTCATTTCTTTTGTCCAGACCTCTTTCCCGATAATCTCCAGGCCTTGTTGCTTAAAGACTTCTGTCCAATCTAGTTTTTCCCTTTTTGCAAATAACTCTATTTGGCCGGGCCAACCTGATGCGCCATACCCATTGCCTAAAATATTTTCGAAGTGTTTTTTAAGTAGTTTACCAAATGCGCATTTGCCATTTGTTCCCCCTTCATATCCATAGATATAAGAAACGATACAGTCTCTGTTTTCTTTACCCGTAAACATTGGTGTTCGGGTAATGAAAAGTAGTAAATGGTGGGCGTGTTTCTTTGTCATTTCAGTGTTTTAGCTGTTAAAGTCCCCTTTAGTAGATTTAGGGACGTTTCAAAAACACCATCACATCCTTGGCACTCTCCTCCGGTATTTCTTCCTGCGGGCTGTGGCCTACTTTATCATAAATAAGTTCAGTGCTGTTGGCTATCTTTTTAAAATGCGCGGCCATAGCTACATCTATCAGCACATCTTCTTTGCCCCACATTACAAGTGTAGGTGCTGTTATAGGCGCTAAGTCATCTTCACTACTTTCGCGTATATATTTAGCGCGGTCTAAAAATGCCCGGCGGTTACCGGTGCGTCGGTTAAGGTCGGTATACATCGCACGCCGTGCATCATCCACTTTGCTGTCGTCATAATAAACTTCGTTCAGGGTTTTCTTTACAAAATATTTAGTGCCTATTTTAGAGAAGGTACTTGTAATGCCGGGGTAATTGCGCGCCAGCATAAATATAAGCGAGCCGCCTTTTTTATTTATGTCATGAAACCCCGCTGGGTCTATCAGCACCAGTTTTTTCACTTTAGCGGGATAGGCCGCTGCATATTTCCAGGCTATCAGGCCGCCCAGTGAGTTACCTGCCAGGTGGAAAGTATCTATACCCAGCTTGCTTACAAACTGGTTTACAAAATCTACATATACCGAGTCGCTATAGTTACCATCGGCCCGCGGCCCTGTCAAACCAAAGGCTGGTATATCCATACGGATAACTTTGTAATAAGGGCTCAGCAGGTTAACCCATCCATCCCAGGTTTGCAGTATAGCGCCGGTGCCATGTATCAGCACCAGCGGTTCGCCCTCGCCCTCTATGCGGTAGTGCACCTGCTGCCCGTCTATCTCTATAAACTTGCTGGCTGCCGTAGTATATTTTGGCTTCAGTTCTTCTACCGGTATATCGGCTTCGTATAAAACAATATTTACTATAGCCCAAACAGCCAGCAGGCTTACTACAACAATAAAGGCTTTGCTTTTTATAAATTTCATTCTCTCTGTTTTAAAAATGGGTGGCTTAGAAGTATACCAAAGAAAAGAAATTACGATAAAACTATACATCCTCTTTTCCTTAATGTTCTTACTGCATTTAGTGGTTTAATAGTATTTACCGCCTTTGCGCTTAATATTTATTTTCGCCCACATGCTGTTACGACCACCATCGCTGCAAAAAGGCGATACCGTTTACGTGCTTAGCACGGCCAAAAAAATTAATGAACAGGAAATAGCCTGCGCTGTAGATACCTACAAAACCTGGGGGCTGAATGTGGTGATAGGTAAAACCATAGGGGCTGAGCAGAACCAGTTTGCCGGCGATGATGAACTGCGCCGCGTCGATTTTCAGCACGCGCTGGATGATGCCAATGTAAAAGCCATAGTATGCGCCCGCGGCGGCTACGGCACCGTACGCATGATGGATGCACTCAACTACGATGAGTTTATGAAACACCCTAAATGGATAATAGGGTTTAGCGATATTACTTACCTGCACACGCATATATCTAATAACATAGGCACCATGGGCATACATGGACAAATGCCTATACAGTTTGAAAAAAGCACACCCGAGGCTATTGAAACCCTGCGCAAAGAGTTGTTTGGCGAAAAGAATGAATACATAATAGAACCACACCCGCTAAACCGCACGGGCCAAACAAAGGGCACTTTAATTGGGGGCAACCTGTCTATACTCTACTCTATTACCGGTACGCGCAGCGGTATGAATACCGACCGCAAAATTCTTTTTCTGGAAGACCTGGACGAATACATCTACCATATCGACCGTATGATGATGAACCTGAAGCGTTCGGGCAAGCTGCACGGCCTGGCGGGCTTAATAGTAGGCGGTTTTAGCGATATGCACGATAACGCTATACCCTTTGGTAAAACGGCTTACGAGGTTATAGCCGAGCATGTGGCAGAGTATAACTTCCCGGTATGTTTTAATTTTCCCGCAGGGCATATTTACGATAACCGTGCACTGGTAATTGGTAAAACCTACAGTCTGAATGTAGAAGATAAACAGGTGACTCTTTCATGAGCTTACTGGAAATAGGTGTAGCTGCCTTTGGCGCTGTATATGTAGTGTTAGCAGCACGCAACAATGCCTGGTGCTGGCCGGCAGGTATCATAAGCGCTGCGCTTTGCATAGTGTTCGATGTGCAATTGAAGTATTACCTGGATGCTATACTTCAGGCTTACTATGTAGCGGCAGGTTTTTATGGCTGGTATTTATGGACACGCAGTACCAACGCTGCTGCATCTGCAGGCTTAAGCATAACCGCCTATCCATTAAAGAAACAGCTTCCTTTTATTGCATTAGGTATAGTGCTTACGCCGGCGTTTGGCTATGTGTTTAGTGGGCTGGGCAATGCCTATCCCTACCTCGACGCACTCACAGCCGTATTCAGTTTTATAGCCACTTATCTTACAGCTAAGCGCATATTACAAAGCTGGTTGTGGTGGATACTTATAGACATATTACTTATTGGTCAATATATTGTCAAGGATGCCAACGTGCTGGCTTTTTTCTACTTTTTTCTTACCATTATGGCTTTTTATGGCTATTTTCAATGGCGAAAGAAGTTTGTTGTCCATGATTTATAAAGTGTGTATTACCGGTACAGAGTCGACAGGGAAATCTACGTTGGCGGAAAAACTCTCCATTTATTACAAAACGGTGCATGTCCCCGATTATTCGCGCTATTACATAGACCAGCTTAGCCATAAGTATGGCAAAATGGATGTGCTGGAAATAGCCCACGGCATAATAGAACAGGAAGACAGGATGATGCGCCATGCCAACCGTTTCTTTTTTACCGATAACTGCTTAATCAATATTAAAATATGGCTGCAATACTATAACTGGGAGGTGCCGGCCTGGTTAGAGGAGCAGATATCTAAGCGTAAATACCATCTCTGGCTGCTATGCGATATTGACCTTACGTGGGTGCCAGACGAGCAGCGCTCTAACCCCAATGACCGCGTGCAATTATTTGGCAAGTTTAAATCTGAGTTGGAGAAAGTTGGGGCTAACTTTCACATAGTTAGCGGTAATACGCCGCAGCAGCGCCTGGCGGCGGCTGTGCAGTGCATCGACAGTTTACCTTTAGTAGTTAATAAATAAACCACCATTCAGGGTGCTTTAAGGAACAAAAAAAACTTTATTGCGTATATTAACTACGGAATATTAAAGTATGACTGAACCCATTGCTGTCAACCCGTCCTCCGTTAAAGAGAAGGTTGAGAATCTTATAATCGAGCTTGAATTGCGCAAAAAGCAGCGCGATACAGCCAGTGCGCATATAGGTATAGAAGCTGCCGCATTAGCCAAGGCCTCGGGCGATAAAAAGCTTTGGATTAAAGCCACTACAGCTCTCACTCACTATTACTCCGATATTACCAGCGAGTTTGACAAAGCCATACAATGCTGTAAAGAAATTATAGATGGCCTGGATAACGATGCGGATGCTGAAGCTAAATCTGAGTTTTACAGGCGTCTGGGCTTGAACAATGATTATATAGGAGAGCTAATACAAAGTAAACAAGCCTATGATAAGTCGGTGCAGTTGCTGGAAGATAAGCAGGGCTTAAGCGAAACGGGGTTTCTTACATTGGCGCGTTCCCTGTTTAATGAATCGATAATTTATGGCGACTTGGGTCTAGATACCTTAAAAAGAGAGTATCTTCATAGAGCGTTCGGCTATTTTCAAAAAGCCAATTACCGCCCGGGTATAGCACGTTGCTATATATCCTTTGGGGTAGATTCATACCAGAAAAAGGAGTTGGAGAAATCGCTTTCTTATTACGAAAAAGCCATCAGCATTGCCGAAGAGATAAACGATACACCACCCTATTGTATTGCCATGGGTAACTCGGGTATAGCTTACGCCGATCTTGGCCAACGAGATATGGCTATAAAGTGCGCCGAAAAATCGATTGAATTAGTTAAGAATCACACCAATAAAAATTTCGAACTCGATATTTACCAAATGGCCGGCCGTGTATACCAGGTAGTAGGCGATTTTGAAGTAGCCAATGAATGGTTTACCAAAGCCGAAAAGTTATATGTGGAAATGGGCCGTGTGATAGACAACTTTGAGCTGTTTAAATATTGGGCCGAAACACTAAGCGCGCTGGGTCGCCACGAAGAGGCTTACGCAAAGCTTACCCGCTTTGTGCGCCAGAAAGACGATTTGCACGAGCTTAATAAACAAGCCGAATTAAGCGATGTTACCCTGCGTTTCGAATATGAAGAAGGTAAAAAAGAGCAGCAGTTATTAAAGAAGAAAAACGAAGAGATTGAGCAGTATGCGCATAAACTGGAGATGTCTAACTTTGAACTAAACCAGTTTGCCCATGTAGCCTCGCACGATTTAAAAGAACCACTGCGCACTATTTCCAACTATTCGCAGCTGCTTACCAAATCTATAGGTGCTACGGTAGAAGGCGAACAAAAGGAATACCTGTTTTACATTAACGAAGGTGCTAAGCGCATGATGAATGTAATACAGAGCCTGCTCGAACTATCCAAAATTAACTCTACCAATAAAAAACAGGTAGTAGATATGGACCAGATGCTTAACGAAGTTAAAATTTCGCTTAAGCTGAATATACAGGAAAAGAACGCTGTAATAGAATCGGACAAATTGCCAAGTGTATTTGCCGACCGCCTGCACATTGGCCAACTGTTACAAAACCTGCTTAGCAATGCCATTAAATACAATGAAAGCGGCCAGCCTAAAATTAAGATTGGCTTTGTAGAGGACGATGCTTTCTACAATTTTGCCATAGAAGATAACGGCATAGGCATTGCTCCTCAATACCGAGAGAAGGTGTTTATCATATTCCAGCGTTTACACCACCGGTACGATTATGAAGGTATTGGTCTGGGTCTTTCTATCTGC
>DATGXP010000685.1:0-5657 GCA_035298845.1 Chitinophagales bacterium | reverse complement strand
CCGTAGTGCTGGATAAAATTACGCCTGCCGAATTTAAGCAGTTTGCTTCCAGTGCCGAACAGAAAGCTATAACATGGGCAAGTGGTGCTTAATCTCTAATGTGATCCGGTTGTGTATTTATTTTCGTAACTTAGACACATGCCAGACCGGATACACACATACCTTAAAACTCCGCTGGGCTCGTTAGAAATATCGGGCACTAATACATTTGTTACGGCTGTACTATTTGTAGAAGAAGAAATAGAACCAACAGCGCCTGCGCCTGAAGTATTGTTAGAATGCAAAAAGGAGCTGGAAGAATATTTTGCAGGCACCCGCACCGAGTTTACAGTAAAGCTAAAACCTGAGGGCACGCTGTTTCAAAAGAAGGTTTGGAATGAATTGAAAAAAATAGAGTTTGGCAGTACCTGCTCATACAACGCCATTGCCCAAAAACTTAAGAACCCCGATGCCGTGCGAGCAGTGGGCCTTGCCAATGGCAAAAACCCCATTGCTATTATATTGCCCTGCCACCGCGTAATTGGGGCCGATGGCAAGCTTACAGGCTATGCGGGTGGTTTGTGGCGCAAGCAGTGGCTGCTGGAGCACGAGGGCAACATCTCGGGCAATAAACCTACCTTGTTTTAATATAGCAGTTGCAAATAATGTTATATATTCAATAGCAGCTTTATTGCACTGCCGCTATATGAAAAAAGCATTTTTATCCTTACTTGGGTTGGTAATTCTGGCCTCTTTTTCTTTGCAGGATGCGCCCGGCATAATAAAAGGAAAAGTGAAGTGCATTCATTTTTATCAGAGTGGCACCAAACAATACTATACATACGATAATGAGGGACGGGTCTTAAGTATTCAAAAACCTTATGGGGAAAAAGAAACCTATTCTTACTCCGGCAATCTGATTTTTGTCGAGAATTTTGACCCAAGGGGTTATACCACCCATGATACTATGGTAATAAAAGCCGCCGGGCTGGTAGATAGTATTATCAGCGAAGAATCTTTTTGGCTGGCCGACTATGATCTGGACAGAGCGATAACCAAAGAAGTATATGTACCTCTGCACGGCAGAAAACGAAAACCGGGTAACGTTCAATACGTTTATACCTATAACTATTACTGTGGGGCCGATGATGTAAATGGTAAAATAAATGCGCCTCAGCCCTGCCACAATTACACCGGTTGCAAATGGATAAAAACAGAGATTGGGGTGGATACTAAAAACGATACATTCTATTACCTGAACTACAAGTATATACTTAATGCGGACGAAAGCATCCGCACAAGAACGAGATATTACCGCACGGGTCAATTGTACGACTCTATAGGCTATACCTATTATTGACCTTGCTGCCCCTATACATCTAATTTGTAAACCGGGCTAATATCTGTATTAGGCTCTATGCTTATAATTTGTTTTAAGATTCCATTTTTTAAAGAATAAACACAACCGTGTATGTGCGGTTGGTTATCGCTCTTCCATGCTCCCTGTACTATCTCTGTTTTCAGCAGGTTCATTACCTGTTCTTTTACATTTAACTCGGTAAGCAGGTCTGCTCTCTCTGTATCCGGCAAAGCATCTATTTCGGCCTGGTGCAGGCGGTATACATCTTTAATATTGCGTAGCCAGTTGTTGAGCACACCAAAGTTTTTGCTTGTCAGGGCTGCATTTACACCTCCACAGCCATAGTGGCCACATACTATAATGTGCTTTACCTTCAACACCTCTACCGAATATTTAAGCACGCTAAGCAGGTTCATATCGCCGTTAACTACCAGGTTGGCTACATTGCGGTGTACAAATATTTCGCCCGGGCGTGTACCGGTTATCTCATTAGCAGGCACGCGGCTGTCGCTGCAGCCTATCCATAAAAATTCGGGCGTCTGAAGGTTCTCCAGTCGCTTAAAAAAATCCGGGTCGGTATCTACCTGGGTTGCGGCCCATTTCTTATTATCAGCCAGTAGGGTTTCAAATCTTTTCATTGTTTGCAAAGTTTTTGTATTAGGGGGTTATGTTGGGGATATAGTTCACTTAGTATACTTGCTTTAGCCAGTTCAAAATCGGCAAAATCGAAACCAGGCGCTACGGTACAACCTACAAAACAAAACGAATGCTGCTGTACCGGTTGCGATGCAAACCAGCACCCGGCCTTTACCACTGCCTGAAACACCTCGCCGTTATCGGGATTGTTTCCTAATTTTATTACTTCAAGCTCACCGCGTTCATCTATTACATATACATGTAAGGGGCCACCTGCATAAAAATGCCACATCTCATCGCTTTTAATGCGGTGAAAACCTGAAAACTGTTCGCCTTCTAACAGGAAATAAATACCGGTGCAGAAACTACGGCCATCGCTAAACCTATTGGGCAAATGCTCTTTTAAAATAATCTCATCGCTGCGGTAGGTTTCTTTAAACCAGCCGCCTTCCGGATGCAACTGCATCCGGTATCTATCTACAAAATATTGTGCATTGTGGCTCATAATCAAACAAAAACGCCTCCGCACTTTTGGTACGGAGGCGTTTTATCAAACTGGTTATTTCATTAAGGTAACAGTTCCGGTAAAGTCTTTTTCAGACAATACATAATCCTGCATGTATCTCACTTTTATCTGATACACGTAAGTGTCAAACGGAGCAAGCTTACCATCTACGGTGCCATCCCATCCATCGTTGCCTACATTCATTTTGTTGGTCTGCGATGGGTTGTAATAAATCCGCTGCCCCCATCTGTTGAACACAGATACTTCAACATTGGTAGCACCTAAAATATCAAATTCAAAGCGGTCGTTCAGTCCATCTCCGTTAGGCGTAAACGCTGTAGGGATAAAAGCAGAAAGCTCGTTGTCTACATATACGGTTACAGTATCCGATGCGTAGCAGGAGTCGGCATTCATAACCGTTACGGTAAACACGGTAGTAGTGCGTGGCGCTACCTTCGGGTTGCTGCAGTTTAAAGGGTCTCCGCAACCTGAATAATCAAATATTGAACTGCCTATTGAATCAGGGCTCCAGAAGTAATTGAGAATAGTAGTGTCGGATGTAGCCGTTGCAATCAACTGCGTTTGCATACCGGTAAGTATCACCTGCTCGGTTACGTTCAGGTCTACACTAATATCCGAAGGTGAAGATACGCTGAAGCTGGCCGAGCCCGAGCAACCGTTTACATCGGTTACCAGTAACAGGTACTGGCCCGGCAACAGGTTAGTAAAGGTATCGTTTGACTGTGCTACACCATTCAGCATATAATTGTAAGGGGCAAAGCCTCCGGTTACAAATGCTGTAACCTGGCCGCTGGCCGTATTGAAGCACTTAGCGCCCTGCGCATTAGCACTTACATTAATGGCGGCAGGGTCGTTAAGCACAGCCGATGAAGTAACCGTACAGTTTGCCGCATCGGTAATAGTAAGCGTATACGTACCTGCTACTAATGTGCCGATAGCAACCGATGTTTTACTATTGCTCCAGGCATAGGTATATGGCTGTACGCCACCGCTGGTAATAGCTGTGATAGAGCCGGTATTGCCACCGTTGCAAATAGGGTCGAGGGCTGCGAGGCTAGAGATAATCTGTGGCCCTTCACCTACTGTAAACGTCGCCGTTTTCTGGCAAATGTTTCCATCAGTAACTGTTAAGGTATACGTTCCTGCAACAACGCCTACCAAATCTTCGGTGTTCGCATTATTCGACCAGTTAAAGCTGTAAGAAGGTGTGCCTCCGGTAGTGGTTACATTAATACCGGCATCGGCCGCCCCATAGCATTGGGCATTTATTAAAGTAGCTGCAATGTTTATATCAGTCGGCTGGTTTACATCCACGCTATCGTAAATAAAGCATCCGTTACTATCGGTCAACTGTATGGTGTAATGTCCTGCTTCTACGCCCAGCAATAGCGAATCGGTTGCAAAGTTATTCCACAGGTAATAATATGGTGTAGTACCGCCCGTAGGCAATACAGCCAACGTACCGGTAGCCTGGCCATAGCATCTTACATCTGTTTTAGCAATACCAATACCCAATGGAAGTGGTTCTTTAATAATATAAAGCGATACTGCCTCACAGCCGTTAATATCGGTTACGGTAACATAATAATCGCCACCCGGCACATTGAATATATCTTCGGTAGATTGCAGGGTCGACCACTTATATGTATAAGGTAAAGTACCGGCATAAGCAGTAATATCTACAAAACCATCTGCAAGGCCATTGCAGCTTACATTCTTAACTACGCCCGATGTAAATATCTGGCCCGGCTCTACAATAGTAGCAGAATCTACATGGTTACAGTTACGAGAATCGGTAATGGTAACAATGTATGTACCCGCACCCACGTTTACTAAGTCCTCGGTTACAGCACCATTGCTCCATGAGAAGTTGTAAGCTGGTGTACCGCCCGAAACCAATAAATCAATGCGGCCACTGGTGTCGCCGTTACATAATGGATTCTTGGTTATAAAGTTGGCATTGATAGCCGAAGGGTTTACAATAGTTACAGAGGCGGTAGCTGTGCAGTTTTGTGCATCGGTTACCGTAACTACATATTGGCCACCCGGCAGGCTGCTTACATCCTGTGTAGCGGCATTATTGCTCCATAAGTAAGTATAATTTGGCGTGCCACCAGTTACCGATAAATCAATCACACCATCGTTTGCATTAAAGCAGCTGATATTGGTAACTACCGTGGTAAGCACTATTGGGAGCGGCTCGGCAATAAATACCGAATCTTTTATTTCGCAACCATTGGCATCCGTTATAATCACATAATACAAGCCACCATCCAGGCCCGAAATATCTTCAGTACCCTGGAAGGTTGACCATAAGAAATTATATGGTGTGGTTCCGCCGGTTACAGTTAAATCTGCCGCTCCGTTATTAGCCCCATTACAGGTTACATCGGTACCCACTATAGAAGATGTCATTCCGTTAGGTTCTGTAATTGTAAATGATGCTGTTAATGAGCAACCGTTGGCATCGGTAATAGTAACTGTATAAGTACCCCCCGATACATTATTAATATCTTCGGTAACTGCGTTATTGCTCCATAAATAAGTATAAGGGAAAGCGCCGCCCTGCACGGTTATATCTACCGCACCATCGGCACCATTGGCACAGGCTACGTTTACCACCGAAGAGTTAAGCACAATAGCGGTAGGGGCTGTAATGGTTGCAGAGGCAGTAGCTGAACAGTTACTGGCATCTTTTACCGTAACTGTATATGTACCTGCCGTAACGCCGGTAAGATCCTGCGTAATGGCAGCATTGCTCCAGCTATAATCATATGGGCTTAAACCGCCGGTTACAGTTAAATCTACTGCACCGGTAGCAGCGCCATTGCAGGTTACGTTAGTAACCGTGGTAGTAAGAACAAGGGCAGGAGCTTCTGTTATAACTATCGAGTCGCGTTTAATGCAGCCATTAGCATCCGTTACTATTACAAAGTAAGTGCCGCCACTTATATTGCTCAGATCCTCTATCGACTGGAACGTGCTCCATAAGAAAGTATAAGGAGCAGTGCCACCGCCTACAGTAAGGTCTATTGCACCGTTGCTGGCACCAAAACAGCTTACGTTAGTACCTACAAGTGTAGTGGTTATAGCGGTTGGTTCAGTAATGGTATATGAAGCTGTAATAGTACAACCGTTGGCATCGGTAATTGTAAC
>DATGXP010000684.1:0-5207 GCA_035298845.1 Chitinophagales bacterium | reverse complement strand
AAAATACAGCAACAATTATCAGCGTAGCAGCGGCCATCCATTCGTAGCTGGCCACGGCCAGGCCCATTTTAAAACCCGCACCGCTCATGCCTATAAACTGCTCGGCAGATATATTGCTGGCTATAAGCGATGCACCTATGGCCCACCAAGTTAGCGAACCCTCTGCCAAAAAGTAATCTTTGCTATCGGCGCTGGCCTTTTTCTTGCGCTGGTATATCCATATACCAAAACCGGCTACTATTATAAAGTAGAGCAAAAAGACCATGTAGTCGAGCGAAGAGAGGTGGTTCATGGGTGTTGGGTTTGGGCTATGTAATTTACAAACAAGGTAAAAAACAAAATTTGTTTGGCAATACCCGGAAAGATATATTGCAGGTATGAAAAATGTATGGATAGCCTTTGGCCTTGCGCTGTGTTTTATTTTAGGGTCTTCTTTCGCATCGCATAAAGGCGACAGCATGGAGAAGCTGATGAAGAAAATGCTGACGTATATAGAGAAGGAAAAAAAACAAATAGAACAGAACAAACCTGCACTGGCTTTTCCGGTGGCTATAAAACAGCTAAGCACGGCTAAAGCGCCTGCCAAAAAATTAGTAACGGGCCACCAGGAGTTTATCAATACCTTTTACGACGACCTGAATAAATATTACAAGGTTAAAGATTCTACACAACGGGTAGCGGCTTTTAATACGGTGGTAAATAGTTGTATAGGTTGTCACCAGCATGAGTGCCCGGGGCCAATTGTAAGGATTAAGAAAAGTTTGTTTTAATATCCTACAGCGCCAAAATGAAAGATTTTAAATCTGTGGCTAATGAGGCAAATTCTTATCTCAAAAATTATGGTTTCAAAAACCATAAGAATACTCTTTTCATAAAAAAGGATAACAATTGGGGACTCATCAACTTTCAAAAAAGCAATATTGAAGGCAACATAAAGTTCACAATTAATCTTGGTGTTGTTTCCGGTGCTTTAAGAGATTTTTTTCAAGGCGAAAAGCTATCAGACACACCTGACATAACTGATTGCCATTGGGGCAAAAGAATAGGCCATCTATTGCCTCAAGGAAATGACTACTGGTGGCAAATGGATGAAACTGCAAACTACGAAGCAATTGTATTTGAAATAAAAGAAGTCCTACACTCAATAGCAATTGTAGAGATACAGAAAAACATAACCGATGAAATGCTTTTACAACAATGGATAGAAGGTAGTAGCCCAGGGATTACTGAGTATCAACGTTTAGAGTATTTAGCTATCTTATTGAAGTTTTATGCTGATGATAGATTCCAGATGGCATCTGAAAATTTAATAGCGTTTTCTCAAGGCAAATCAATAGCCTCTGGTGCCAAAGAAATTCTCCGGCTTTTAGATGCGCCTGATTCTTTTCCTAAATAAAACAGAGGCTCTATCCACTATGCCTTTGTTGTTCAATTCTGCCAGCCCTATTGCACTATTATAGTTTTAGATGTAACCGACTGCGCACTAAAGTAGCCCAGGCAGGATGGAGTAAACACAGGGTCGGGGTTGGCAGGGGCGGCCGGTGCGCCAAAGTTGTTTTGGTTGCTGTTAAACTGGTCGAAGTAAGTATGCGCCTGCTCATCTATGCTCCACAAGTCTACCCGCAATGTATCGCCGGCCAGCAGGTCATCATCATCGGGCACATTAAAGTTGCGCAGCTTACCATCCCACAAGCGGTCGTTCTGCACATTGAAACCGGTGCTCGGCCTTTCATGGCGGTACGATACTACGCGGTAGCAATTGCGCACGCCCAGTGGGTCGCGTACTACAATCTCTGCTTCGGTTTCTGTTTCACCCTGAAAATTTGTTTCCTCATACACCAGCACACTATCAATATCTACCGGTGGCTGCATGCTGCTATACGACTCATACGTAACACCCTCTACCGTAACCTGCAGGTGGTATCTTCTTCCTACAACGCCTTGTATAGTATTGGTCAGGTATAAGCCGGCCACCAATGGCTGGGTAAGCGTATCGGTATTACCGGCATCGTCGCTTATAACTACCAGTGCATCGGGCACACCGGCAAAAGTGTTGTTTTCATCAAACCTTTTCGATTTGGTTACTATCACATAATGCGGGCCGGGCTGGTCGCTCAGGTTGCCCTCTATTACTACCTGCGGGTCGGCATTCTTTAACTTCAGGTCTATCTTTTCGGTGCAGGCTGTGTTAAGCGCCAGCGCCGATGCAAGTATCAGTATGCTTCTAACTATATTTTTCATTTCGCTTTTTTCTTAGGTGGTTGAACACTGAATTTAAAATTGTAAGTAACCGACGGCACTATACGGAACAAATAAGATTTTTCGTAGTATGTAGTGTTATTGTCGCTATCTATCTTAAAGTCGATGGTATAGGCATTTTTGCGGGCGTACACATTGTATACGCTTATGTTTACGTCGTGCTCCCATGTTTTGCGTTTCTTCAGCACAAAAGTGGCACCAATATCCAGCCTGTGGTAGGCCGGGAAACGGTCCTGGTTTCTATCGCCATAGGCCGGTACCGGTTGTCCGCCCAAAAAGTATTTACCGGTAAGGAAGGTAGCCGCTGCACCCGTGTAGTATATCCAGGTAGCCGATACGTTGATGCGCGGGGTAATATCATACATCAGCACCACGCTTAAATCGTGTGTGCGGTCGTAGCGCGATGGAAACCACGTTTGGTTGTTTACGGTAGGGAACTTACGCTCTGAGCGCGATAAGGTGTAGCTAACCCAACCGGTAAATTTACCGGTGCGTTTTTTAAAGAAAAACTCGGCACCATACGCGCGGCCTACTCCGTAGAGTAATTCTGTTTCTACAGTTTCGTTAGCCCGCAGCGTAGCGCCGTTTTTATAATCTATCTGGTTCTGCATCCATTTATAATAACCTTCTACCGATAGCTCGAACATATCTTTGTAGAAGTTTACAAAGTAACCGGCGCTTACCTGGTCGGCTATTTGGGGCTTAATGTTGTTGCTGGTCATCACCCAGCGGTCGGTGGCAAACGATGTGGTAGTGGCCGATAGCTGATGCAGGTTCTGCGCATTGCGCGAGTAGGCTGCCTTAAAGCTCATGTTCTTAAAGAAATTGTAGCTGATAGAAACGCGCGGCTCGGGGTTTACATACGTTTTGTTGAATTGCCCCAGCTTTAGCTGAAAGGTATCTATAGCACCGTTCTCGGCAAACCTGAAATACTTGGATGGCCCCACCTGGCTAAAGATAGAAAGGCGCACACCGTAGTTAATGGTCACCTTGTTCCAAAGCGAAACCTCGTGCTGGGCATACACGGCGTTTTCCCAGCCGTAGTTTTTGGTTAAGAAGATATTGCCAATGCGTGTGGTATCCTGCGATATAACCTGCCCCGGCACTATGGTGTGGAACGTGGTAAGAAAACCAAACTTCAGTTTGTTTTTTGAGTTGAGAAAGAAATCAAGATCTTCTTTCAATGCAAAATCGCGGATAACCGATTTTACATCAATGCTGGCTACGTTAATACCAATGGTGTAGTTAAAATCATTGAACACAAAGGAAGTGTTGGAGAAAAGCTTATCGCTGAAAATGTGGTTCCAGCGGGCAGTGGCAGTGGCGTTGCCATACACTATGCTAAACCGGTCCTGAAAGCCAAACTTATCTTGCCCGAAGTAACCGGATATAAATATACGGTCGCGCGGGCCGATGCGGTAGTTGGCTTTTGCATTTATATCGTAAAAGTAAAGAATGCTCTTGCGCAGGTTTTCATTTTTCGAAAGCTTTAAAAACAAATCGGCATAGGTGCGGCGGGCTGTAATAATAAACGAACCCTTATCGCGCACTATGGGGCCTTCTATATTCAGCCGCGAAGATATAAGGCCAATACCGCCGCCTATTACATACTCTTTGCTGTTGCCATCCTTCATCCGTATATCGAGCACACTGGCCAGGCGGCCTCCATACTCGGCAGGCATGTTGCCTTTATATACAGTAGCGTCTTTTATAGCATCGTTATTAAACACCGAGAAGAAACCAAGTAAGTGCGATGCATTGTACACCGGCGCTTCGTCTAACAGTATCAGGTTCTGGTCGTTGCTGCTGCCGCGCACATAAAAACCACTGTTACCTTCCGATGCGGGCTGTATACCCGGTAACAGCTGGATGGTTTTTAATAAATCCTTTTCGCCAAACAGTACCGGTATCTTCTCCAGCTGTTTTACATCCAGCTTTACGGCACTCATTTGTGCATTGGTAATATTCTCATCCGCCTTAGTGGCTTTTATCTCTACCTCTTTCAAAACCTTAGAAGCAGGACTAAGCGAAACATTTATACTCTGGTTTTTTACCGAGTCGAGTTTTATGGCGTAATCATCGTACCCTATGTAGCGCACGGTTAGCTCACTTTTAGAAGATGGAATAGTAAGCGAGAAAAAACCATACCCATTGGTTACGGCCCCAATGCCCACAGTATCTTTTACAAATACAGTGGCCCCTATCAACTCCTCTCCCGTTTTACCATCCTTAATAGTGCCGCTAATGGTTATGCGCGATGGGGGAGGATTATTAACTTGTGCCTGAAGCGAAACCGCAGATAATAAAAGACAAAACAACAGGTAATAAAAATGGCGCATGGCATACATGGGTTTATACTACAAAATCTAAAATCAATAATTCTCTACAAGCTATTTCTACCTAAAGCATATAAAACAACAAATGAAACGTTTATTTTGCTCAATATTTCACCCATATATATTTCTTTATGAAATACTTTGCCTTTATAGCCCTTTCGCTTTGTTTATTACGGGTTAATGCCCAGGCCCCTTCATTGGTGGCAGGCCCCCCGGTTTTTCACGGCGCTAAAATTACAGGCAACCTGCCTAATACAGAGTTTCTGTTTACCGTGCCCGCTACAGGCGAAAGGCCTATCCGGTTTTCGACAGAAAACCTGCCAAAAGGTTTAACTATAGACCCGGCCACAGGTATTATTACAGGCCTGGTAAAAGAGAAAGGCAGCTATGCCGTAAACGTTACCGCCCAAAACGCCAAAGGCAAAGCCGAGCAGGTGCTTAAAATTGAAATAGGCGATAAGCTGTGCCTTACCCCGCCTATGGGCTGGAACAGCTGGAACGTATTTACCAATACCCTGGATGAAAAACTGGTGATAGAAACCGCAGACGCTATGGTAAGCAGCGGTATGCGCGATTTGGGTTACCAGTATATTAATATGGATGATTTCTGGC
>DATGXP010000683.1:0-3644 GCA_035298845.1 Chitinophagales bacterium | reverse complement strand
GAACGCGGCAACAATTGGGTTACTTTCACTATCTCCTCCAGAGTAAGTTCGTTCTTACCATGCAATGGCGAATGAAAATCGATAAAGCAAAAAGAGCAGCGCGCGTTACACTTATCGGTTAGAAAGTGAACAACAGAAGCTGGAAATTCTTTGGTTACCACTAAATTAAAAACCTGGCCCGCATTCATTTTTCAACTGCTGTTTATTAATTAAATACTACTACAAAATATAAAAAATAAGCCCCAAATACATACCAACACCGGCCTTTTTGAAAAAGGGAAGACATCATTTTGATGGCGCTAAGCTAAATGAATCCAACGCCCTTTCTACTCCCAGCGCCATCATTTTATATCCTTCGCTATTATGGTGGCCATCCTGTTTCCAATAAAAACTACCGACTGGTTTGCCCGCAACCTTTATGTAGTTACTATAAAATGGCAACAGGTCGTAGTGATATAGGTTAGGTACCGCATTCAACTTTTGGTTTATATATACAAAATCGTAATCATAATTTGAAGTGTTTACATTTCCGCTAAGTGGCTGTAGCACCACAAGTAGTTTGCAATTATTTTTAGCCGCCGTAGCCGCATACTCTTTAAATAGCGCCACTACTAATTCATCTATCTTACCTTTATCAATATCGGCATCGCGCAAAAGCAATTCATTATACCCCATAGCAGTAAAAAACAACCGTGAAATATAACTTAAGGCATATAGCGGCTCCCACCAGGGTGCATTGTTGTATTTCACTTTTCCACCAGCCACAAAACGCTCCATACCACCCCGCAAAGCAATATCGGTTTTAATGTCGTTGGTAGAAAGCGTTTGAACAATAACATCAGGCTGATAGGCATAAAGATGATCGCGATAGTTAACAAAATTGACAAAGGGATCGTTGCTGGCAGTGCCGGCATTCATCACCACACAGTCAGAATCATGGACCCTAAGAAAATAAGACAGCCAGCTTACGTATGTAGAATCCTGCTCAGCTCCTATTCCTTCGGTAAAAGAATCGCCAAGACAGAGAATTTTCTTTTGCCCGGTACTTTTTTGCGTTGTCCATTCCACATCCGAAAATCCAAGAGAATTGGTTTTGCGAAGGTGTTTAAACTCAGGCCTTTCAAAATAAAAACTGTCGTTAGGTATGCGGGTTCTATAATGAGTTTCGAAAGAAGTAGAATAAGGGGATGTGTAGCCGTACTTTAATTTCTCCGTATAGGTTGCTCCAAAGCCAAAGATATACAAGAACATTTCTACCACCATTAGGGTAACAAATACCGAAGCCACGCCTAGTTGTATCTTTGAATAATTTAGCGACTTAAATATTGTGCTGGCTATGTAAAATATAACTGCAAAAAACAGCCAGATGTATGCATAAAAAGCTAAATGAGTGTGCCATTTAATACACGCATAACCAACCCTTGAAGCCCAATAAAATTCCCAAACTGAGTATAACAACAGAACAACCACCGCCATAAACTTGTAGCTGATTCGCAAATTGACGACAACCCCTTGCCCTTTATCAAACTCTATAGTCCGTCTGCGTTCTCCGGGCTCTTTATAACCATCTATCCTTCTGTTCATTATCTTAAGTGGGGTTTGCACCAGGTGGCCAGATTTATGGCCGGATATACGCGCTGAATATAGTATTTAATAGCCATGCTCATAGCAAACAAGGCCCAAATAGGTATTGGCACATTTTCAATTAACAATCAGGCACCTTTGAGACACCTCTAAATTGAAAATAATTGCTACTTTGCTTGCTGTAAACAGAAGCAGAAAATGATTGACTTTCTGGAGGCGCTAAAAACTTCCTTTCAACTTAATAACAACTACAAACAGTCGGTAAACAAAGGCTATCAGCCTTTGGATCCTAAAATGTACAGGCAGTATAACCGGTTTCGCCCAAACGGGGCCAAGCCTGTGTTTTGTTACCTGCCCTTTAACAGCCTTACGTTCTCGTTCGGTGGGCATGTGTATGTGTGCGGCTACAACCGCGATATTAAATTAGGTCAATACCCGAATAACACTATTGATGAAATCTGGAATGGACCAAATGCACTAAAGCTGCGCGAACACATGCGCAACAACGATTTGGAGTTTGGCTGCCGGCACTGCAAATACTTTTTTGATAAAGGCAAATTCACCAACCTGCGTCCGCTGGTTTTTGATAAATACTACCAGAATGTAGATAACCCTTACCCACAGGTGTTTGAATTTGAGTTGAGCAATGAGTGTAATTTAGAGTGCCAGATGTGCAGCGGAGAAGTATCTAGCAGTATACGCAAAAACCGCGATCACCTGCCACCGCTACCTACTCCATACGATGATGCATTTGTTGAGCAACTGGCTAAATATATTCCGCATTTAAAAGAAGCGAAATTTTATGGTGGCGAGCCTTTTCTTATACCAGTTTATTACAAAATATGGGACAAGGTTCGGGAACTGAACCCTAAACTGGAGTTGTTTACCATTACAAACGGAACACACTGGAATAGCAAGATTGAAAAGCTGGTAAACGAACTAAACTTTGATTTGGCAGTGTCGATAGATGCTGTGGACAGAGAAAAGCTGGAGCGGATTCGCAAAAATGCAAATTACGATAAGGTGATGGAAAACATCAGGCGCTTTAGCGAAATATGCACCCGCAAGGGCAAACACCTTTCCCTGAGTTTTACCGTTCAAAAAGATAACTGGGAGCAATTCCCATTAGTTATCAATCTTTGCAACGAGGTGAATGCATACATCTATGTAAGCTACCTGGAGCGGCCAATTCGGTTTGCACTTGCCGATTGTACGAAAGAAGAGCTGATAAAAATCCGGTCATACATGAACGGGTTTTCATTCCCCATGCTGACGCAAAAAGAAAGGCATAATAAAAAGTGTTTTGAAGATTTTACCAATTACCTGGATACCTATATTGAAAACGCAGACGCTAAAAAGTATCATCAGTACGAGTTTGACAGGCAATTGCTTAACGAATCTACGGGCGTTATAACCACTACCAAACTGGCAGCCGAACCGGTAGCTGAGGATGTATGGATGACATGGATAAACAAGCAATTTGACACCCGAAAAGAACTGGAAAACATTTTACCCAAGGACGTATTTTTGAAAAAATTTGAAGGGGTAGCCCAATACTATACAGAATATGAATGTGGCATGTTACGCTACATGATGATGAATACCGGTTTTGACCAGGCCCTGGATAGCACTAAGAATTTTTCGGTAGAGGAACTGGTAAAGCTAAGCGGCGATGCCTTGCTGCAATACCAAACAACAGAAGATAAAAATTGAGCGGCCGAGATAAAATGAAAAGCACTGTATTAAATATTCTGAGCCGGCTGTATGCTTCAAAAAACAAACCGGAGGGCAAAGACCTGCCGCGTGAAACCATAACGGCCTACAATGCTGCACGCAGCAAACCTAACTCTACACACATTTGCCACGCTCCTTTTTCTAACATGTATTTTAACGTGCATGGCGATTGTGCACCTTGCTGGCTTACGTTTATTGACCCGGACCGGTACCCGGAAAAATCGATACGGGATATATGGTTTGGCGAAAAATATCAATCGCTGCGCAAAAGCCTGCTGAACTATGACCTTACTTACCGCTGCGGAGTATGCCTTAAAAATCTACAG
>DATGXP010000682.1:0-2432 GCA_035298845.1 Chitinophagales bacterium | reverse complement strand
GGGCCCGCAGTATCCGTCCATTCTACACCGCGCATACCCAGGCTATTGGTTTTCACATGGGGGTTTCGCAGGCACTCCAGATTAAACACGGCATCCTGGTTGGGGGCTGGCTTATACCCGGTGGCGTTATCGCTCACAAACCGAAAGGTAGAGTTGTAGCCCATATACTTTAACGGCACCAGGCGCAACATCACCTCAACAAACACTACACCTATGGTTATACTTATAAAAAGTTTGCCGCCAAATGCCAGTATTCTGTTTATTGCCGTAGTGGTGGGTGCCATTAATCTCAGCTTATATTTGATGGCACAAACTAATATCATTTACCGTGGTTTTGCTATGATATACAGCCCCTTTTCAATTTTTGCCATAGCTTTTTATCTGGGCCGTTTGTGGCATTAATTATACCCCTTATGCCCCCTACAATTTCCCCCTGTTTCATTCGTTTTCTATAAGCAGAAATTATTTCTATTTTTAGCGTCTTTAAACACCAATACCATGGAAACAGCAACCGCTACCGCCGTAAAGAATATCCCCATCAGCCCCAACACCAAGCTGGAAGAGATTTTCCGCATTTACGATGCGCAGTTTAAAAACCGCCAGAACCTTAAAAACTCTACGGCCAAGCAGCGCAAGGAAAAGCTGAAAAAGATGATTGCCACCGTAAACGAAATGCGCAGCAAAATTGAAGATGCCGTGTATGCCGACCTGCGCAAACCCAAGGTAGAAACAGCCTACGCTGAAATATATAACACCGTATCGGAGTGTAAGCACGCCATAGCCAACCTGGACGACTGGATGGCACCACAAGAAGTAGATACCCCTATTATGTATGTGGGCTCTTCATCTAAAATTGTGAGCGAGCCTAAAGGTATGGCCCTGTTGCTTACCCCGTGGAACTACCCTTTCCAGATGCCGGCGCAGCACCTGGTAGCTGCCGTAGCTGCAGGTTGCAGCGTTATTATCAAGCCATCCGAATTTACCCCGCATACATCAGCCGTGGTAAAAGAGTTTATTGGCAAAGTATTTACCGAGAATGAAGTGGCCGTAATAGAAGGCGACCACACGGTATCTACCGAGTTGCTGAAACTTAAATTTGACCATATACACTTTACCGGTTCACCGGCAGTAGGCAAGGTAGTAATGCACGCTGCGGCCGACCACCTTACATCGGTTACCCTCGAGCTGGGTGGCAAATCACCTGTAATTATAGATGAGACCGCGAACATAGATGCCGCGGTTAAGAAAATTACCTGGGGCAAGCTTATCAACTGCGGACAAACCTGCATAGCGCCCGATTACGTATTGGTGCACGAAAGCAAGAAAGACGAGTTTATTACCAAGCTGATAGCCAATATCAAGAAGGTGTTTGGCGAGAACCCGCAACAGAGCAAAGACATCAGCCACATTATTAATAACCGCCACTTCAACCGCCTGAAAAATGTGTTGAACGATGCTATCAGCAAAGGCGCCAAGGTTGAGCTGGGCGGGCAATTGGATGAAAGCGATAACTACATTGCTCCTACCATTCTGTCAAACGTATCGCTTAACAGCAAGGTGATGGAAGAGGAAATCTTCGGGCCTCTACTACCCGTAATAGGTTATAAAACCGAAAATGAAGTTTTGAACCTCATAAACGGTAAAGAAAAGCCATTGGCGCTTTACATTTTCTCGGCCAAGGGTAGCAAACAGGATTTCTGGTTGAACAACACCAGCGCCGGCGGAACCTGTATAAATGATAACCTGGTTCACATATCGCAGCCTAACCTGCCTTTTGGCGGTGTAAACAACTCGGGTATTGGTAAATCTTTCGGCCACTTTGGTTTTAAAGAGTTTAGCAACGAGCGCGCAGTGCTTAAAGCCCTGCACAGTGGCAGCGTGGTAACCCCGCTTTGGCAGCCTTACGGCAAACTGGCCCAAACAGTTACCGACTTTATGATTAAATTTTTCTAAACCCTTAAATCTCCGCCCTGGCGGAGACTTGAACACAAACACCAACACAAACTCAAATAGATTAAATGAAGAATAAAGTTTTGTTTTTTGTCCTGGCACTGGTTGCCTCTGGTATACTTTTAGTTAACAGCTGCACCAAAGAGACAACCGGTGAACCACTGGAGCCAATAACTATTGTGTTGCCTGATTCAACCATCACTTATTACTTCCCAAGCGATTCGGTTCCTATGAAATTTAAGTTCACTACCGATCGCCCTATCAACTGGATACTGGGCAAATACGATTTAGATACTACCCGCACCAACGGCTATGTAGCTTCTTATCCCGATACTTTATTCTTCCAGAAACTGGACACGCTCGACCCACGCGTTAACCGTTACGAATATGCCGTTACCTATTTTGTACCCGATACATTAAGGCCTTTCGACCAGATCCGCTTCCGCGTTTCTTTCGAAGCCGGTAAGTCTACTTTCACTACC
>DATGXP010000681.1:0-1943 GCA_035298845.1 Chitinophagales bacterium | reverse complement strand
TGGTTAATAATTTGAAGAAACGATAAGCCAAAGCCAAACTCCATTTGGTATTTACCATAGTCAATTGTCTTTTTTATACCACCGGTATATTGGTTGTAAATGTAGTTCTGCACGCGCAGCCCGCTTATATCTACTGTGTCGCCGGCAAAGCGCGCGTTGCCGTAAAATGCCAATTCATATAAGCCTTTAGTAGCAATTACATTGCGCATCTGGCGGTGGTGGTAGCTAAAGAAAACCTCGCCATCCCATTTTTTTATGTAGCGGCGATAGGTTATCCCCGTTTTCATAAAATCCTCCATCCGCAGCTTGTCTTTTATATTATTGTCAACCCTGTCTTTTAGGGCAGAAGTTACCTGTTTTCTAAACAGTACCGCGTATATCAACCCCATAGTGGCTGAGTTGGAGTTGGCCGCATAATCAAAATCTATAGTAATACGGTTGTTGGCCCCATTGCGCAGGCTCTCGCTGTATAGGTTATTAATGCTAAGGCTGGTATAGTTATAAAGTTGCAGGCGGTTAGCAGGCGTGCTGTCTATGCTTAAATCAGCAACTGCCACAGTTTTTACGGCAGTAGAATCCTGTGCTGATAGCACTACAGAAATAAGCACACCAATTGCCAAAAGGGTTTTTCTCATTGCGAGGGTAAACTTAATCACAGAATTGATAATCAAAAACCGACCTGCACTTTGTAGTTAAAGCGCGCCGTAAATGTAAGGTCGAGGTTGTAATCGCTGTAAATTTTTAAATGCTGCCCGTTGCACAGCGTATTGTTAGATGATGTAGAAAAGTCGGCTGTAACCACAGCATTTTTTGCACGCTTTATATTGTCCATTCGCTCTTCGGTAACGTAAATCGGTATTTTGGTCTTTTTATGCGCATTCACGCGGCAGGTGTTATCCAGGTCGCCGGGCTGCACACGGGTATCTATCATAAAAGTATCTACCGGTGCCCAGTTTTCATCATACATAATCATGGTTAATATAGCCTCTATCGGGTATTTATTGTTAGCTATCAGGTTTATTACTCCATCCGATATCCCTGCCACGTTCAGGTTGGTATTACTAAGGTCAAAGGCAAATGTGTCTTTAAGCATCAGGTGGTTGGCTATAAGCGAAAGTGGTATCTCGGCATTCAGGTTAAGCTTAAGGGCACTTTCCAAATATGCAAAATCGCGGTATTGGCCGGTGTTACCATTCAGGTTGGTCTTTACATCTACATTGTATCGTAGCTGGTTAGGCAAAATGCCCAGTAACTCCTTTATGTTAGAATTACTGTTATTGATAGTAAACTCGCTTACGGCTGGAGTTAGCGGAAAGTCGGTAGCGCGGTTTACCACCAGCGGCTGGCCCAGTACGTTTCCGGTAAGCACTTTGGTGCCGTTTACGGGGCTTGTAGCCTCCAGGCTGTTAATACGCACCTCTCCGTCTACACCAATGCCGTTTTCTACGCTTATTTTCATACTTACATCTTCCAAATCAATCGTGCCGCTTTGAAACATGTCAAGGAACGCAAAATCAGTAGTATCTACTTGCGATAAATCATCAGTGCCGGCATAACCCTTTACGTAGTTAGGTGCTACTTCGGTAATCTGATAAACGATATTCAGACTGTCGGAAGAAGTAAAGTGCCTTGTAATACCAGAGGAGTCAATTCTTGCTACTATCTTTTGGGTGTAAGTGTTGAATTTAGTACCGTCTTTACCGGTTAGGTTAATAGCCAGACCGGATATATCGATAATACTATCAATGGTAACGGTTCCATCTGTTGGAGCAGCAGGTACCGTGGTATATACTTTTAGCGGTCGGCCGGCTTTATCGTAAGCGCCTACCAGTGTATATTCCAAGTACATTTTTTCTTCTAATGAACTGGTAATGAAAATATGCAGGAACCCCGAACGGGCATCTACATAAGTGAATTTTCGGTCTTCAATAACCTGCGTAACG
>DATGXP010000680.1:0-5849 GCA_035298845.1 Chitinophagales bacterium | reverse complement strand
TTGAAGAAGCTTTCCCGCCGCCTTTGGCGAAATCGAATAACAGGGTAAAGCGAAGGGTGTTATCCAACGGATTACGCTGTATGGTGGTAGGTATGAGGTATGAGAAATTGAGGCCAACAACGCTGTACTTAACTGTAAGACCAGCCGTTAAAAACTGGCGGTTACCTTTCTTAGGATTTTCGTAAAAATAACCGAAACGAACACCGAATTGTTTGTTGTAAAGATACTCAGCACCAATACCCCAGGTTACTTCGGCAAATTCTTCGGCTGAACGGCTGCCTTTTACGCGCTGCTTGGTAGCAGGGTCAATTACCCCAGGAGCATCGTTAAATGAGGTAAACATACCGCCGATTGAGCTTTTCTTTCTGAAATCATAAACGCCATCGCGCGGGTTTGCATCAATAGTATCTGCGGTGGGTACCATTAGCTTATTTACATCGGCATATACGCCCACGGAGTGGTGCTTATCTATATTGAACGTATAACCCACCCCAAGGCCAAGGTTAGTTGGTATAAAATCTTTTACTGTACTGCTGGTGTAAGAAATTTTGCTGCCGATATTAGAAATATTAAGACCTACTGATAATTCGTGCTCGAGCTTATGAGCAGCATTCTCATTGAATTTCTTTCTGAAGAATGCTGAAATATCGCCAGCACCGGCCAAACCCGGCCTTACAAGGCTACCATCTACACTGGCACCACCGGCGAGGTTGGAGTAAATAAACCGAAGTGAGGCGGCTACCGAGAAATAAGGACCCAGACGGCGCGCATAGTGTGCATCTATAGCAAACTCCTGCGGGCGGAATGTTTGAAGCTCCTGGCCATTGTAATCAGTAAAGGTGATGTTACCCAAAGAGAAATAACGCAGTGAAATAGCTATGGTCTGCTGTTTCTTTATTTTATAGTAACCGGCCAGGTTAGCCAGGTAAATATCATTAACAAGAGCCTTTAGCCATGGGCTAAAGCCTACCGAAAAACCAAAATCTTTATCGATAAAAGCCAGCTTGGCAGGGTTTACATATATAGCATTTACGTCAGGGCTTTGGTAATCGTCCTTAGTGTCGCCATTGCCATATACCGGCGTGGCCAAACCTACATCGCCCATACCTCCGGCGCGTGCATCGGGATTAATACGCAAAAACGGAACAGCAGTGGTTACCGTGTTTATCCTGGCGTTATCTCTATAGTTTACAGATTGGCTATTGGCAAACTGTGCCGAAAGAAGAATAGCTCCCAAAAAAGCAAACACACTTTTAGTACGCAACAAATAATTCATGCCGGAAAATTATTGAAATTAAATTAAAGGTAAAAGTGTTGCTATATTTTGTTTGCTTGTATTTTACAAATGGGTGCCAAACCTACATAATTTTTTGATATACAGAAGGCTGGCGTTTGTTTTACGGCATTCTGCCCAAAGGGTTACAAGCTACAGACTTAGAATTAATCACCCGACCACTTTAGCAGAATAAACAGCAATTAACGGCAGATTTAGCGCAAAACAACCAGTTTTTCGTACTTATGGGCGGTATTGCCCTCGCCATCGCGTACGGCCAGTTTGTATACATATACCCCCTTACCAATGGCATCGCCATAATCATCAAGCCCATCCCATTCAATATTATCTACCCTGTAGCCCTGGCTTTGCACCTGCTGCACTATACTTTTTACCAGTTTACCGCTTACCGAGAATATCTGCACGCTGATACTTAAATCATCGCAGCAACGGTTATGCTCAAACATAAACTGGGTATGAGTAGTAAACGGATTGGGGTAATTGTATACGTGCGACAACGCCAGTTTGGCATTGTTAGCCACTATAAACTCAGTAAATTCCTCGGATGAGTTATTATGAATATCCCAGGCTTTTACCTTTAACGTATGGCGGCCCTCTTTCAGTTTGCTATAAGGATATTTTACCTCGCCTTGCTTATAATTATCAAGGGCACTTTCGTAGTAATCGTTCAGTACAACCCGGTTTTGCGTATTATCATCCAATATAGCCGTAAGGTCGTGGCCTATGCCATTACCTACCGTATTTATACCACTTTGGTCCATTAGCTTAACCAGCAGCATAGGGTCGGTATTGGTAGTGCCGCCATATACAAACTTCTCATCGTTCATGTAAATATTCATCTCAGGGCCGGCATTATCTACGCGGAAAGAGTCGGCAGAGCCTCCTATAATAATTTCATTGGTGTAGCCGTGTGCATCTATATAGCTGCTGTTATCGGCATAATAGCTTATGCGGCCTTTGCCGTACTGATAATCTATATCTTTAGGTACCAGAAAGGTGAAGCTAAAATCACCATTGGTAACACTGGCCTTGCCCTTGAATAATATATTTTTGTATTGAAGGAAGTTTACAATGTTGCTTCCGGGGTCGTTTTTAAGCGTGGTAACGGTTGATATTTTATCGTACACCAGAGGGTAAACGGTACCGGTAAAAGAAGTCATTTTGTTGCCGTTATCATCGCGCACTTCGCCGCGGATAGTTACTTCTTCCAAAGCCTTTATGGTATCGGCACTCATTACGGGGTTGTTGTTAACCGCCGTGGTAACCACATTGTAGCGCGGATAGTTAAGCGTAAGAGCCGGGTCGCCAAGTAAGGTAAACTTACGGGTATTAGAGCCCTGGCTTACGGTAGCATTTTTGGTAAGCATTATTATTTCGCCCAGGCGCGGGTAACGGCCTTCGTACTCATCAAACATATAATCGAAGGCGGCATCGTTAAGTGCTGCATTGCCCGATGAATACACCAAACGAACAGTAGTTAACGAGGCTATAGCGCCACCTTTACCATTTACTACCAGCCATTCGCCGGCTGTGCGGGTGGGCAGGTCGAAACGGCTAAAATCGCAGGTAGCGGTAATAAACATGGGCAGTTTCTCTTTGTTCTCCAACGGCACTATATCGGCCATATTAAAAATACGCTCGTGCGCCCAGTTGGTTTCGCCGCCGTGGCCCACCCAGTTCATAATAAGGCAACCGGCATTTAAGCGGTTAAGTATCGCCGTATTTACATCAGGGTAGCGGTCACCTGCCGGGGTAGGTGTTTGCTTGTAGGCATCCAGGTATATTTTTTCGTAGTTGTAAGCCGGTTGGCGTTGGCGCGTCAATTCAGCCAGTATATCGCTACTGCCCAGGTGCACGTTGTAATCTTCATCATCGCCAATAAACGAGATGATGTTACGCCAGCTGGCATTGTTGTTTATCTGCACACAAGTAGCATCTGGCACGGGCCTTTTGTAGTTCTTTATCTTGTTTACCATATCCCAGGCATCGGTTTCGCTGCCGGCGGTAAGGCGCCCTATGCCAATATCCAGCAATTGTCCACCACCGGTTATATCGCCACCTTCATTACTATCCAGCAAACCAAAAAAATCATCAGATGTATAGCTTTCGGTAGGGCTGTCCGATTCAATACTCTGGTATGTAGAAACGAAATTATTGTTGTTAGGTACCCGGTTCTTAGGGTCGTAAGTACCATCGCCCATTAGCAGCAAATAGCGGGGCATTAATGCCGTATCGCCATTGGCGCGGTCGTAAAACATTTTTACAAAATCGCGCATGGCCGATATATCAGGCTTGCCGCTGCCAAACTCGTTGAATATCTGGCTTATTTTAACCACATCTACCGACAGGTTATCCATGGTGCGGTGAAACTGCGCCAGCTCGTTGCTCGGATTAACAAACTCATCGGCTGTTATTATCAGCATATCGGCCTGGCCCAGGGCGTGTAGATTCTGGTTCTCTATTTTGCCTACAAGAGTTGGGTTGGCAAACGCAGCCCCCATATTAAAGGCTATAAACTCTTTAAGCTCGGTAGTAGTGGTGGAAAAAGAAAACTGAGAACCATTAAGCGTGCCCTGCATCTCCTGTATATTATCCAGGCTGGTTATGTTCCACACTTTAGTGTTTCCGCCGGCATTGTTCAACTGAAAATTAGAAACGCTGCCCGCACCAATGGATGCCACACTACGAAATGGCATTACATCCCCGGCCATGGTTAGGCTGCGCTTAAGAAAAAGCTCGAACCAATCTACATAACAGGCTGCTGTTCCGGCGGGGTCCGCATTAGGGTTAAATGTGTAATTGATATTTATCTGGCTGGAGTTGGCGTTATAGTTGGCAGTAAGCTGGCCGGGTATAGAGGCCTGCGGGTAGCTGCTGCTGGGTATACCCCCTACCGAGTGAGTAAATACATTTTGACCATTTATGCGCACAGCAGTGTTAGAGCCATACGTGGTAGCTGCAGCCACACGCGAAGTGAATTTTACAGGTACCGATGTAATGAGGTTGGGAAAGTTAAGTGAGAAATCCTTGCTGTTATCAAAGCTGCTCATCTTATCGCCCAGCCAACGCTTGCCCGTAGCTATCAGGTTAACTTCATCGCTTTCGTGGTAAGCATGCTCATCAAAATCGGTAATTATTTTATTAGGGCTGGCGTCAGAATATGCCGGTGTAACTCTTTTACCGGTTCCGGCATCGGTGGTTAAAAAATAATAGGTCTGGTCAGTGTACAGGTTCTTTTCGTGTGTAAATACCTGTGTGGCTGCGTTAAATTTCCAGGCATCGGGCATTTGGCCGTAAAACAACAGGTAGTCCCCATCGTCCATTTTATTGTTGCCGTTGTTATCTACCACCATAGTGGGGTTCTCTATCAGGTCATCGGGACGGGCTACCGAGTTTAACTCAGGCACCATACCACCACCGTTGCCATATATAGCCAGGGTGTTCAGGTTAAAGGTGGAGGGCTCTACTTTCAATATATTCTTTACAAAGTTGTAATCAATCTTATACATACCCTCGGCAGTTACAGCTACTTTGTAAAAATTGCCACTGGCGAGTCGCGATGTGGTAGCATAAGCATTTAGCCCGCGGTGCTGGGGTTTGGCGGTCACTGTTACGCGAAGGGTAAACGATTCTAATCTCTCTACCACACCGGTTGAGGTGTTTTTACGAAAAGGTAAAAACGAAATACTGGCATAGGGCTGCTTGCGCAGCAGGCTCAAATCTGCTTTGGGCTCTACAGCATCTTTAATAAATGCGAGACTGGCATTATCTAACTGGCCCGATACGGCGTACACAGGATTTACTAGCTGCACGCTTACATCACCACTAACTGATAAGGGGATTAGCTCGTTATATACAGGCAGCAGGCCCAGCTGATCGCTATGGGCAGCCTTAGTGAAAGTAGGCTGTATTATAGTTTTACCATCTATAGTTGAAAAGGTCTTTGTTTTGGGCAACCACTCCAGTGTGCGCTCGTAGCTTTGAGCATTAACATTTGCTACCCACAATAACACCAGTGCCAGTGCTGAGAGTTTATAATTACCTGAAATTTTATTCATAAAAAAGGGATAAGCCGATTCAATCATTATTTTTGACGCTCTTAAAAACTATAAATAGCGCAATAAAACGCAGTCATTTGTGTTTTATTTTGCAAAGATTCGAATTTTGAACGCCAAACATAAATATACAGCCTTTATATTACTTGCGCTGCTTCCTTTTTGTGAACTTTTTTCGCAAGATGTAGAAATGAGCCAGTATTTCACCGCCCCGTTGCACCTAAACCCGGCCATGGCGGGGGTATCGTATGGGCCGCGGGCTATGATAAACTACCGTAACCAGTGGAGCGGCCTTGGCGATGGTTTCAATGGTGGCTATACTACCTATATGGCCGGCGCCGATATGTTTATTGATAAAATACGTGGCGGCATAGGCCTGCACTTTGTGGGCGACCAGGTGATGAATAACCTGTACGGCACCTACAAAGTTAGCCTTACCTACGCCCAGCAAATAAAATTTAACCGCAAAATGGCGTTGCGCATTGGCGTGCAGGGCACTT
>DATGXP010000679.1:0-5210 GCA_035298845.1 Chitinophagales bacterium | reverse complement strand
CTATATATGTATCAAAACGCGTGGGTAGATGGAAACGGCGATAATGGATGCCAGTTTGATGTGGGCTGGGCAAACGTAGAGCCAGTAAGCGCAGCATGGTCTACCATTTACAATGCAGTAAACGGGCTGGCCGAAAGATATGTGCGATGGGATGTATGGGGTACACCGGGAGCCTGTGGCGGATGCAGCGGAGGCTACGATTACCCTGAGAGCCCTAACGGCTGGAAAGGGTTTAACTTAAGCGGCAATAGCGCTATCCGTTCAAGAATAAAATCTACCACCACTCAGGATTATATTACTATAGGGCTTGATATGACCTACCATGCATCGGACTGCTACTGGTGCTGGAACGATGAAACCAACTGGTTGCGGTACGATGGTTACTCATCGGGCTCGCGCCCTTACCTGGCTATTACGTACGATAATGCTGCGGCAGCTACTACCTGGACCGGGGCTATAAACACCGATTGGTTCAACAACGGCAACTGGACCAATTGTGTGCCGGCATCTAATACAGATGTAACCATACCTAATACTACCAATAAACCATACATAGGCAGCGGCAATACCGGCTATTGCAATACTATTAGTATTGCATCGGATAGCGGTGCCCGCTTAGACCTTGCCGGCAACCTGCAGATAACGCAGTAATTTAGTACCCATACAGATAACAGCCACCCGTGAAACGTCGACAAGTTTTAGTAATACTTTGCATGGTATTAGCGCTGAGCGGTATACTTTCTTTTGCCGTAAATTTTACTCATCCCTATCCTTTCAAATACAACGAAAAACTTGGGCAACCCAATTTGCCTTTCAATAACCCTTTAACTATAGAAGGAGTGCAGTTGGGCCGGTTGCTGTTTTACGACCCGCTGCTATCGGGCAACAACAAGCAAAGTTGTGGCAGCTGCCATATACAGCAGTTCTCTTTTACCGATGGCAATGTGCAGGCAGTAGGTGCCCTGGGCGATACAGTAGAAAAAAATACGATGAGCCTGGTTAACATGGCATGGAACCATCAATTCTTTTGGGATGGCCGCGCCCGCACACTAGAAGATGTGATACACCAGCCCATAACCGATAAACGCGAAATGGGGCAGGATACTGCCGAACTTATCCGTGAGTTAAATGCCCACCCCCACTATCCCGCTATTTTTGCAAGGGCTTTTCCTACCCAGCCTATAAGTATGGCTACCGTAAGCAAAGCCGTAGCGCAGTTTGTGCGCACCATTACCAGCCGGGGTGTTACAGTGCCCGATAGCCTGATGCCTGAATTATATAATGGCTTGCCAGATACCGCAAAGCTTACGGCTGTACTGCATACAGATGAAACCCTGAGGGGTTCCTTCTTCCGGTTTGCGCAGATGTGCGGCCACTGCCACAGCGGTGTGAACTACGGCGGGGTGGCTATGGCCGATAATATGATAGATTCGGGCAAGGCATTTAAAGCACCTTCTCTTATTAATGTGAGCCTTACCGCCCCTTACATGCATGATGGGCGTTTTAAAACTATTGAACAGGTATTGAACCATTACAATGGGCATATTGCTCAATTTAACACTGTTAACCCTAAATTGGTGCAAAAACCAATAGAAAACCTGATAAAAGAGAGTGATAAGCAGAATTTTGCAAAGGTGCTGCAGCTTTTTACAGATACTAGTGTGCTAACTAATAAAGAGTTGAGCAACCCATTTGCACAGCAGGGATTTAGCTGGTCTGATTATCAGTGAAATAATCTCTGGAAATTAACAATCGCAAACGTTCGGGCGAAAACAGGGGGAAAGTCTATTGTAATTTTTTCACAATTTGCCCCGGCAACCAACCATGCTTAGAAAGTTGCTCATTATCAATATCTTAAAATCAAATGCCTGTTGAAACACCTAATTGCTAGCCCGCCATAGCAAATAGTTAGCCAACTATTTGGAAACCTCCCCCTGAAAGCTATCTTTGCACTCCGTTTTGCAAAACCGGTTCCAAAATATCAATAATTGAAGACTCATTTCACCAGTGTTTAGTTTCTTTTTCAAGAATCAAAACACCTGTGATTGTTATTGTATTTAGGAGATTAGTTAACTAGTTCAACACATTTAATTCGCCATGGCTGAAACAATCAAGAAACAAGCTGAAAGAATCAACTTCGGGAAAATCAAACTTCCTGATGAGCAACCGGATTTATTAGATATTCAGTTAGAGACCTTCAAAGAATTTATCCAGTTAGAAACTACCCCCGAAAACCGTAAGCACGAAGGCCTGCACACCGTTTTCAGAGAGAATTTTCCTATCAGCGATACCCGCAACATCTTTGTATTGGAATTCATCGATTATTTCGTTGACCCTCCAAGATATTCTATAGAAGAGTGTATTGAAAGAGGTTTAACTTACTGCGTTCCATTGAAAGCTAAGTTGAAACTTTCTTGTAACGACCCTGAGCACATCGATTTCAAAACTATCGTTCAGGACGTTTTCCTTGGCAACATACCTTACATGACTCCGAAAGGAACATTTATTGTAAACGGTGCTGAGCGTGTTATCGTATCGCAGCTTCACCGTAGCCCGGGTGTATTCTTCGGCCAGTCGTTCCACCCGAACGGCACCAAGATTTACAGCGCCCGTGTAATTCCTTTCAAGGGAGCATGGATGGAGTTTGCTACCGACATCAACAATGTAATGTATGCTTACATTGACCGTAAAAAGAAATTCCCTGTAACCATGTTGCTTCGCGCAGTAGGTTACGATTCAGATAAAGATATCCTTACATTGTTCAACCTTGCCGATGAAATAGAAGTAAGCAAGAAGAATGTATCGAAAGCAGTAGGCCGCCGTCTTGCCGCACGGGTTCTTAAAACCTGGATGGAAGATTTCGTGGATGAGGATACCGGTGAAGTTGTATCTATCGAGCGTAATGAAGTATTGCTTGAGCGCGATACCATTATAGACGATGATAACTTTGCACTGATTGTAGACTCTGGTACCAAGAGCATCTTTGCTCACAAGGATAATGTAGGAGCTGATTACTCAATCATCTTCAACACCCTTAACAAGGATACTTCGAACTCAGAAATCGAGGCCCTTAACCACATCTACAAACAACTACGTGGTAGCGAACCACCTGATGAAGAAACTGCCCGTGGCATTATCGAGAAGTTGTTCTTCTCTGACAAGCGTTACGACTTAGGCGAAGTAGGCCGCTATAAAATCAATAAAAAGCTTGAGCTGGATATTGATATGGATACAAAGGTGTTAACGAAGACCGATATCATCGCCATCGTTAAGTACTTAGTAAACCTTTCTAACCAAAAGGCTGAAATTGATGATATCGATCACTTGAGCAACCGTCGTGTTCGTACTGTAGGCGAGCAGCTTTACACCCAGTTTGGTGTAGGTCTTGCCCGTATGGCCCGAACTATCCGCGAGCGTATGAACGTGCGTGATAATGAGGTGTTCACCCCGGTAGATTTGATCAACGCAAGAACCCTTTCTTCGGTAATCAACTCTTTCTTCGGTACATCGCAGTTATCCCAGTTTCTTGACCAGACTAACCCGCTTGCAGAAATCACCAACAAGCGCCGTGTATCGGCGTTAGGACCTGGTGGTCTTTCTAGAGAGGGTGCCGGCTTTGAGGTTCGTGACGTTCACTACTCTCACTACGGCCGTCTTTGTACTATCGAAACTCCGGAAGGACCGAACATCGGTCTTATCTCTACCCTTTGCGTTCACGCTAAGGTGAATAAAATGGGCTTCATCGAGACTCCTTACCGCAAGGTAGATAAGAGCCGTGTGAACCTGAAAGGTAAAGTTGAATTCCTGAGCGCTGAGGAAGAAGATTTGGTAAAGATAGCCCAGAGCAATGTGGGCCTTGATGATAAAGGAAACTTTACTACCGATAAGGTGAAGTCACGTTTCCAGGGCGATTTCCCAATCCTTGCTCCTGAAGAGGTGCAATACATGGACGTAGCTCCTAACCAGATTGTGGGTGTATCTGCTTCCCTGATTCCTTTCCTTGAGCATGATGATGCTAACCGTGCCTTGATGGGTTCGAACATGCAACGTCAGGCTGTGCCATTGTTGAAGCCACAAGCTCCGATAGTAGGTACTGGTCTGGAAGCTAAGGTAGCGGTTGATTCGCGTAACCTTATCAATGCCGAAAAAGACGGTGTGATAGAGTATGTAGATGCTAACCAGATTACTGTAAAGTACGACCGCACAGAAGAAGAAAGATTAGTTTCTTTCAAAGATGATAAAGTAACATACAACCTGCCTAAGTTCCTTAAAACCAACCAGAGCACCTGTATCAACCTTAAGCCAATCGTAAAGAAAGGCCAGAAGGTTAAGAAGGGAGAAATACTTTGCGAAGGTTTTGCAACACAAGGTGGTGAGTTGGCATTGGGTGCTAACCTGAAAGTGGCATTCATGCCATGGAAGGGTTATAACTTTGAGGATGCCATCGTTATATCTGAGCGCGTAGTTCGCGATGATGTTTTCACTTCAATCCACGTAGAGGAATTTGAAATGGAAGTACGCGATACCAAGCTGGGTGAAGAAGAGTTGACACCGGATATACCTAACGTAAGCGAAGAAGCTACGAAGGACCTGGACGACAACGGTATCATCCGTGTAGGTGCACGTGTTAAGGAAGGCGATATCCTTATTGGTAAAATTACCCCTAAGGGCGAAAGCGACCCAACACCGGAAGAGAAACTACTTCGCGCTATCTTCGGCGATAAAGCCGGCGACGTGAAGGATGCTTCTATGAAGGTTCCGCCTTCAGTTGAAGGAACAGTTATCAGCAAGCGTTTATTCGGCCGCGCCAAGAAGGACAAGACTTCGAAGGTGAAGGAGAAGACATTGCTTGAGAAACTTGATAAGGACTTCGATAAGAAGTTTGCCGATATCAAAACTACCCTTGTAGATAAATTGATGAGCGTATTGACCGGTAAGGTTACTACAGGTATCCAGACTATCTACCGTGAAGAGTTGGTAAGCAAAGGCACCAAGTTCAGCGCCAAGTTATTGCACGATTTAGATTATGCAGTAGTTGACGGTAACAACTGGACCAAAGACGAAGACAGCAATATGCTGGTTAAGATGATGTTGCACAACTACAACATGCGTGTAAACGAAGAAACCGGTAAATACAAGCGCGAGAAATTCAACATCAGCATTGGTGATGAATTGCCAACGGGCGTGTTGAAATTAGCTAAGGTTTACAT
>DATGXP010000678.1:0-7485 GCA_035298845.1 Chitinophagales bacterium | reverse complement strand
TCAGATATGTACTGGAGCTGGAACAGCGGCTATATATTCTTTAGAATAGATGCTACTTCGCCTGCCAGCACCGAAGTGGGTAATATGTGCATGTTCCATGTGGGCGGTTATGGTGGCTACTCTACACCAAGCGCCAACAATATCCGTAACATTACCCTGGGTGCTCCTCAAACAATACATGTGCGCGAAAATGAAAATCCGGAAGTACACATTTTTGCCGATATGCTTCAGGCTTTTAAAAGCCCGCAAGTCTATTCTATTGCAACCGACGGAGCAGTGTTTCACATGGCACCGGGCTCTGGAACAAAAATGGCTAACAACTACGTAGACATGTTTACTATTGACCATGTACATGAATAATGAATTGAAAATACAGGGCGCCTATAAACGCCCTGTATTTTTCTTAAAAATAAAAACGCTATTCTTCCTGTTTTGTGTAGGCCTTGTGACAATTTCTTCATGCAACAAGAAGGAAAACACTAAGGAAGAAATAACTTTTTCCAGTCCATCCAACTTTCCTGCGCCTAAGTACAATTTCAACAACAACCCTGTTACAACCCAGGGATTTGAACTTGGCAGAAAATTGTTTTATGATGTTTCTCTTTCGCGTGATAACTCAACCAGCTGCGGAACATGCCATAGTTCATTTTCTTCGTTTACACATCACGGGCATGCAGTTAGCCACGGCATAGAAAATAAACTTGGGATACGCAACGCTCCACCGGTGATAAATATGGCCTGGCTGGATGAGTTTATGTGGGATGGAGGCATTAACCAACTGGATATGCTGCCTATCGCACCTATCGAAAACCCCGTAGAAATGGACCTGGAGTTTGCAGATGCAGTTAATAAAATACGGAATAACCCGGCTTATCCTCCACTGTTTAAATCGGCATTTGGTTCAGAAGAAATAAGTGGCCCCAGGCTTCTGCAAGCCTTAAGCCAGTTTATGAATATGCTGGTTAGTGCAAACTCTAAATTTGACAAATGGAAACGCGGTGAAGATGGAGTAACTTTTACACCAGGGGAAAATGAGGGCTATCAGTTGTTTGCTCAAAAAAAATGCAGCAGCTGCCACAGTACCGATTTGTTTACCGACCAGAAATTTCACAATAATGGTATTAAGAATAGCTTTTTAATTGATAGTGGCCGCGCCCATATTACAAACCGTGCTGAAGACATTGGTAAATTTAAAACCCCATCGCTGCGCAATCTGCAGTATACGAGGCCCTTTATGCACGATGGCAGCATCTCGACCCTTGAAGGGGTTTTAGATCATTATAGCAGTGAGGTTAAGATATCGGCTACACTGGATACAGCTCTAAACAACAATGGAGCCTTAGGCATTCCACTTACTTCAGATGAGAAGGCTAAAATTATTATGTTCCTTAACACACTTAACGATCCGGCCTTTGTAACAGACCGGCGCTTTGCCGAGCAGTAACTAAAAAAGAATCTCCTTTTTAGCACAGATTATTTAAAGAAGCTTGGAGGGGCCTTTATTATTTGTGTTTAAATTGCAAGGGTATGCTAACCCTAACCAACAAAGAAGCCCGCAACATCATCCTCACCAGTCAAGGCTTGGTACATAATTCTTTCGGCAATAAAAAAGCGGGTACCCAAAACGCTATAGAGCATTTAGGTTACATACAGATAGATACCATATCGGTAGTAGAGCGGGCGCACCACCACACCATCTGGAGCAGGGTAAACGATTACCACAAAAAATATTTAGACGAATTAGTGGAGGATAAAAAGGTGTTTGAATACTGGAGCCATGCGGCAGCTTACCTGCCCATGCGCGATTACCGGTTCAGCCTGATGCGAAAAACCTGTACGCTACCCGTAAGCTGGGGTGGTATTTTAATAAGCGCGCTACTAAATTTATTTACGACCGTATTGAAGCCGAAGGCCCCTTGCAATCGAAAGATTTTGAAGAGAAGAAAAAACAAGGCGGCTGGTGGAATTGGAAAGAAAGCAAAATAGCATTGGAGCAGCTTTTTATGGAAGGCAAACTAATGGCCGCTAAACGCAACGGATTTCAAAAAGTGTATGACCTAACAGAGCGTGTATTGCCTGCGGGTATAAATACCACGCCACCTACTGAAGAAGAATATGCCGAATACCTTATCCGCAAAATAATACGTGCCAATGGCTTAGCGGCTAAAAGCGAAATGGGCTACCTGCGCCCCTACACTAAAGCGTTGGTGGCGAAAACACTTAACGAACTTATAGAAGCAAAAAAAATTATACCGGTAAAAGTAAAAGGCATAGAGAAGGATGTGTTCTACAGCACCGAAGCGAACCTGGAGAACAACCTCACACAAAAAGCAAATAAGCAGGTTAAAATACTTTCGCCCTTTGATAACAGTGTAATACAGCGAAACCGGCTGAAGAACATCTTTGGCTACGATTATACTATTGAGTGCTATGTGCCGGAACCTAAACGTGTGTATGGCTACTTCTGCCTGCCTGTACTATTCGGTAGTGACTTTATAGGACGTATAGACTGCAAAGCCGACCGCCAGAATAAAACCCTGACAGTAAAGAGTGCTTACTACGAAAAAGGATTTAAGCCTACAGCTAAATTCAAATCAGAATTTGAGAAAGAGATGAAGCGGTTTGCAAAGTTTAATGGGTGTGCTGAGATTAAACCTTAACCTACTCCTATAGATTGACAACTTTTAAAAAATTGTCAATCTAATTACTACACCAACTTAGTATACGCCTTCATCCACCTATCGGGCAGCTCCTGCTCGCAGGCTAATTCATAATCGCGGAAAGAGCACGGCACCAGTTGGTGACGCGCAAATTTTTCTTTGTCGCCATAAGGCAGTTCCATCCACCAGCGGTCTGTTTTTTTGCTGCGCCAGAAGATGAGCTCATGGTCGCTATCCTCTAGGTGCACATTAAACTTAAGGTGCTCATCCAGCGTAAGCGGATAATCGCCAACACGTGAGTAGAAGCCTTCTACAAAGTACCACATCATCTGCGCTATTAGCTGCGCAGTCTGCCGGTTGTTGTCGTAGCCGGGGTTCATTTCATAAAAACCTATCGAGGTCAGTTTGTCGCTCAGGCCGGCATAGCGGGTTATCTGGCAAAGCTCCTCACCGGTAAACCCGTTGGGCGATGCCTGTGCATGGGCCGGCGCATCGGCCTGGCGAATGGCAGATATATCTATAGTGAGCATATCGGCATCGCGCAGTATTGGCTCTACCTCTTCCAGGTTGGCGCGTATCAGTCCCAACCGATGGCAATCAAAGTTCAGGCTCTCCAGCATTTCTATGGCCTTACTGTCGTTCAGGTATGTTTGGTGCCCCAGGTGCGAATAATTGAACAGGTAGTTAGGCGTATGCGTCAAAATATCCATTACATACGAAGATGAATCTGTCTTCTTATCCTGCTTCTCAAACATATCCAGCCGCTCATCAAGGTTTACTACATTTATAAGCGTTTGCAGACCTTTATAGCCTATATATTGGCCAAAGGCAAGGTCATTGCTGCCTCCAATAATAATGGGTACTACCTTATGCACCAGCAGTTCCAGCACTACCGATGCCAAAGCAAAGTAAGTATCGCGCACAGTATCACCGGGCTTAATGTTGCCCAGGTCTATTACATGAAACTCTTTTTCAACAGGCGGTAAAAACAATTTATAAAACTCGCGGCGAACAGCATCGGGTGCCTTAGCAGAGCCTACGTTGCCTACTGAGCCCCGGTCTTCTTCTATACCTATTATGGCAATATCGTACCAGCCTATTTCGGGCTCCTTTCCGTCGTAGATAAAAACATAATTGCCTAATTGCCCGGGGTGCAGTTCCTGTCCTTCAAGCAAATTATCCTTATCGAGTGGTGTGAGGAAGTCGTAAATCATGTAGTGAAGATAAAAGGGCAGGGGGTAAGGGACGAGTGGCGGCGGAAATACAAATACACGGGTGCCTTGTGAAGTGTAGTTTAAAAGGACATGATACCGCGATAAAGGATAAGGGGGTTTTGCTATTTTAGAGGTGTAAACTAAAAAATGAGTAAAACCGATATGCCTCTGGGTATTTTTAAAACCAGACTTTATCCTCATTTACTGGCAGTTGCTCTTTTAGGCTTACTCTCGGCTATCAGCTTACAACAATGGTTGCTACCGGGCAGAAACCCACAGAGCGCTTATTATTCATTAGTGCTATTTGGAGGATGTTTTATTGTGTTTTTATGGCAGCTAATTAACGGCTACACACGGCTAATTATTTATAAGCATAAACTAATTAAACAGGTAGTTTTCAAAGGTAGCAGCTATGAAATATTGTTCTGCAATGTAGAAGCTGCCACCATAAAAAACAGGCTATACCGGGTTGTAAGCAGAAAAGGGGCAGAATCGATACGCCGCGAGGTGAGCATGAAATTGCTTATGAAAGATGCTCAAAAAATAGAATTCGACCTAAGCCAATATCCCGACCATGAAGTGATTCTGAACACAATACAACGTACTGACCTGGAGCAGATGCAGATGCTAAAGGATTAAAACACGGCCTTAGCTATCTCAATAGTTGCTTCGCTACGGCTCATGGTGTAGTAATGCAGGCATGGTACACCGGCTGCTTTCAACTCCTTCGATTGCTGAATAGCCCATTCGATACCTAAGCGCTTAACGGCTTTATCGTCCGTACACTTTTCAACTTCATTAGCTAATTCCTCCGGAATATCGATATGGAAAATTCGCGATAGAGAAGATAGTTGCGCTTTTTGTGCTATAGGTTTAATACCCGGTATAATAGGAATATTGATACCCGCAGCGCGGCATTTATCTACAAAAGCAAAATACTTGCTATTATCAAAAAACATCTGTGTCACAATATAATCGGCACCGCAATCTACTTTATGCTTTAGCCACTTTAAATCGGTGTTCAGGTTAGGTGCTTCAAAATGTTTTTCGGGATAAGCGGCTACACCTATACAGAAGTTGGTCTTTAGTTCGTTCTCTGTTTCCTCGTGCAGAAACTTGCCTTTGTTCATGCGGGCCACCTGGTGTACTAAGTCGCTGGCATACTTATACGCCGATGTTTTTACTGCCGATTTGGGATTCTTATCAGCATCGCCTTGTAACAGCAATACGTTGTTAATGCCTAAGTAGTAAAGGGTGAATAGGGCATCTTCTGTTTCCTCCGGTGTAAAGCCACCGCACACTAAATGTGGCACCGCATCTACATTAAAGCGGCCCTTAAGCGCAGCGCAAATACCCACCGTGCCAGGGCGTTTACGTAACGGAATTTCTTCGATCAACCCATCAGCACGCTTCTTATAAATTATCTCCTCGCGATGATAAGTTACATCAATAAAGGGGGGCTTAAACTCCATAAGGGGTTCTATCACCTTTATCAAATCATCAATAGTTTTTCCCTTTTGCGGTGGTAAAACCTCAATAGAAAAAAGGGTTTTGCCTTGGGCAGCGGCTATATGTTCGGTTACTTTCATTTGGCTCTATTAAAATCTCAATTGACAAATGGAATCAATCCTGTTTTCAAACTGTTTATTATTTGTTGGATTGATTTCATTGCAGCGCAAATAAAACTATAAATGTGAAATTACTTCTTACCCTTCTCAGAAATCAGTTGCTGGTAGAGTTCGGGAAGCAGATAATCCTTAATATAATCTGCATGATAGGTTATTCGATAGTAGGGTTGAAATACACGTGCATAACGCGGAAAACCGCAACTTGTTTCTATCAGAATTCTATCTTTCGCAAGATGAAAATCGTAGTGCCCTGTTTCATTTTTTTCATCCATATATTCGTAGCATTGGCTTATTAGGTCGGCAATCTCATTTATAGTAGATGAATCATCCTCGGCTCCTATAGCCAATAATTCGTTTTTTATGTTCAGGAGGTAATTATTAAGGCTGTCTTTCTGATCGGCTAAAACTTTTTTTGCAAACAGATTTTGTTTGTCAGTTTTCACCAAGTCAATAAGCATATACCTATTTCCTGTTTGTGTATTAAATAGGAAATAGTGAGTGTTTTCAAAACTATATGCAGCTACCCCTGTTTGGGTAATATTAATTTGTAGCCAGTTGCCTGAATTGAGCGTTACTTCAAACGTTATTTCAGATATATATTCAGTGGCCTGTGTATCTATAGCCTGCTTAATGGAATTGGTGTCTGACACATTTATAGCGCCGGAATCAAAAATCTGTTCAAGTATGGTTTTATTTATGTTGGCTTGTACAGCCTTATCTGAAGTAATAATAAATGGAAATTTGAGTTCGTGCCCCGACCATACGCTTTCTGTCTCTGCCCCCAAAACATATAACTCAACTACTTTCACCTGCTGACTAAAACAAGCCTTTACAAGCGCAAACGTTAAAAAAAGTGCAATACAAATAGGTTTCATGGGCTATATCTACAAGGTTAGTGAATATCATCCACCTTTATTATATTTGCGCCGCTCTTTGATTCATTGCTTATCAAGAAAGACCGAGGGACAGGCCCTATGACGTCTTGACAACCATCCTTCGCCCCGGTGAAAGGAAAGGTGCCAATTCCTGACAGATAAGAGAACCAAAATTCTCCAGCCCCGTCATTCTTGAAGCATAGTTGTATCAAAGCATTTTTTGACCCATAAAGGTATGTGTGTATGAGTACTACAAAATCGAAATTTGAACAGGAAATTGAGAAACGCATTTTAGTGCTGGATGGCGCCATGGGCACCATGATACAGCGTTACACGCTGGATGAGGCTGCCTTTCGTGGGGAGCGTCTTAAAGACCATAGCCACGACCTGCGTGGCAATAACGATTTGCTGAGCATTACCCAGCCGCAGATAATAAAAGAGATTCACGCGCAGTATTTAGAGGCGGGTGCAGATATAATTGAGACTAATACTTTCTCCTCTACCACTATTGCCCAGGCTGATTATAAGCTGGAGCATCTAGCGTATGAATTGAATTACGAGTCGGCGAAAATTGCCAAAGAAGTAGCAGAGGAATACACAAAGAAGAACCCAGCCAAACCTCGCTTTGTAGCCGGTGCTTTTGGCCCTACAAACCGCACGGCTTCTATATCACCAGATGTAAATAACCCCGGCTATCGTGGCGTTAACTTCGATGAACTGGTAACAGCGTACAGCGAACAAGCTCATGGCCTGATAGATGGAGGCGCCGACTGGCTGCTTGTAGAAACGGTATTTGATACCCTGAACTGCAAGGCGGCCCTATTTGCCATAATGAAGGTGCAGGAAGAGAAAGGCACTAACCTGCCGGTATCTGTTTCGGGCACTATTACCGATGCCAGCGGAAGAACCTTAAGCGGGCAGACTACCGAAGCCTTCTGGATTTCTATAAAACATGCCAATCTTGTTTCCGTAGGGTTGAATTGTGCCCTGGGTGCTAAAGACATGCGCCCATACCTGGAAACATTATCCAACGTGGCGCATACCTGGGTGAGCGTTTACCCTAATGCCGGCTTGCCAAATGCCTTTGGCGGCTATGATGAAACACCGG
>DATGXP010000677.1:0-3989 GCA_035298845.1 Chitinophagales bacterium | reverse complement strand
TGATAATCGCCGCTAGTGGTAAACATATCTGCCTTCAAAAAGCCCTGCTCCAGCAGGCCGTTCACCATCATGCGCGATTCAGCGGGGTCGTAATTTTTGGTTACATCTTTGGTGGGGTAGCGGTACACAAATGATAGGTGCAGCCCGTTCTTAATCATCACCGGTTTTACAAACACATTTTTCAGCTCTTTGCTCTTATCGCGCTTATCGCTAAGGGTTAGTTTAGAAAACTGCTGCGCGTTCACGCTATCTATAAATAGATTCAAAAAAGCCTCCAGATCTTTGCTTGCCATGCGCCGAAAATAGAAAACAATACCACTAATGCCGGTTGTAAAAATTACCTAAAACGGGTAATGAGATATAGCCTAACCTAAGCGGCGTGGGACACCTCTTGTAGGTCATGTCAGGGACACCCTACCCTTATAACATTCTGCAAATGAGCAAGTTATAAACATCAAAGGGGGACACTTTTTCAAAAATGCACTTTGGTGTCCCCTTCTTTTGCGTATACCCGCTAATACTTAAAGCCTTTAACAGTACCACGGCAAATTATGGGCTATTTTCTTACTTTCGCGCCCTCAAAACAGTAACGCTTAATTCTATCCTTTCAATGATTACAGTAAATAACCTTTCGCTTCGCTATGGCAAGCGCACCTTGTTTGAAGATGTTAACCTGCAGTTTACTGCCGGCAACTGCTACGGTATAATAGGCGCCAACGGGGCGGGCAAGTCTACCTTTTTGAAGATACTACAAGGCGATATTGACCCCACTACAGGTAGTGTGGCCTTTAGCAAAGGTATGCGTGTAGCGGTGCTTAAGCAGAACCAGAACGAGTTTGACGATACACCGGTAATGCAGACGGTGTTGATGGGGCATAAAACACTGTGGGGAGTAATGCAGGAGAAAGAGGTACTGTATGCCAAAGCCGACTTTAGCGAAGAAGACGGTAACCGCGCCGGCGAACTGGAGAACATATTTAACGAGATGGACGGCTGGAATGCCGAAAGCTCGGCGGCCACCTTACTAAGCCACTTGGGTATTAAAGAAGAGTTACACTACAAGCTGATGAAGGAGTTGGATGGTAACCAGAAGGTGCGTGTGTTATTGGCGCAGGCGCTGTTTGGCAACCCCGATATCCTCTTCTTAGATGAGCCTACCAATAACCTGGATGTGCATACCATTAGCTGGCTCGAGGATTTCCTGGCCGATTATCAGGGTATCATACTCGTAGTAAGCCACGACCGTCACTTCCTGGATGCTGTGTGTACCAACATAGTAGATATTGACTTTAGCAAAATGACCATCTATAGCGGTAACTATTCGTTCTGGTATCAGAGCTCGCAGTTGGTGGCCCGCCAAAAGGCCGATGCCAACAAGAAAGCCGAAGACCGGATTAAGGAATTGCAGGACTTCATCCGCCGTTTCTCGGCCAATGCCAGCAAGAGCCGCCAGGCTACCAGCCGTAAAAAGGCCCTGGATAAAATCAACCTGGAGGATATTAAACCAAGCAGCCGTAAGTATCCGGGCATTGTGTTCAACAGCTTCCTGCGCGAAGCCGGTAATGAGATATTAGAGGTAAAGAATCTATCTAAAACCGTGAATGGCGAAGTGCTGTTCAGCAACATATCTTTCACGGTAAACAAAGGCGATAAGATAGCTGTGCTGGGCGAAAACAGCGTGGCTCTTTCTGCATTCTTCGATATACTTTCGGGTGCTGATACCGATTACAAAGGCAGTATAAACTGGGGAGTAACTACTACCCAGGCCAGCATACCTAACGATAACACCAAGTTCTTTGAAGGCAATAACGATAACCTGATTGACTGGCTGCGCCAGTATTCACCAGAGGAAAAAGACGAAACCTATATCCGTTCTTTCCTGGGTCGTATGTTGTTTAGTGGCGAAGAAGTATTGAAGCAATGCAATGTATTATCGGGAGGTGAAAAGATGCGCTGCATGTTCAGCCGTATGATGCTGATGCGCGCCAATGTATTGCTGTTCGACGAACCAACCAACCACTTAGACCTCGAATCTATCACCGCCCTTAACAACGGTATGAAGGATTTCCGGGGTACTATCCTTTTCACCTCGCGTGACCACGAGTTGGTGGAAACCATCGCCAACCGCGTAATCGAGATATTCCCTAAGGGCATGCTCGATAAAGAAATGGACTTCGATACCTACATCAACAGCGAACGCGTAGAAGAGCAACGCCAGGAATTGATTACGAAGAAGAAGTAAACAGATAACCTTAATTAAAATGCCCCGATAGAACAGTAATGCTTTTATCGGGGCATTCTCTTTTATATCAATTAAAGGCATAAAAAAACCCTAGCCGGGCGGCTAGGGAATTTTTGGACACACTAACAAAGGAGAGAGAGTTAAGGCGCCTTTGCACGCCGTTATTATTTAGTCTACGTTATCGTGTAAAAACGAATTGTTCTTTTTAATCTCAGGGCGGTTGGTACCATCATCGCTTACACTATAGCGCGATACATCGTTTACCGTAGAGAAGTTCTGCTCGCCGTTTACATCCAGGCCGCGTCTTTTGTAAGCCGGTTCGTTTTCAAGCTCACCTACATTCTGCTTGCTGCCAAAACGGTAGCTAAGGCCAGCCAGTATCTTCTTACGGTCTTCCAGTTGCTTGTTCATATCCTCCTGGTGAATAGAAGAAACAGAATCGGTTTCGTAGCTCTTCTTGGTATACACCACATACTCTTCGGTGCGTGTTTCAAGCACCGGCTGAATAGTTGGTTCTTCAACTTTGGCGTCTACCACTACTTCCTGTGTAAGTTCAACCACTGGCAATACCTGCTCTTCGCGGGTTACTTCAAACTCAAAAGTATTTTCTGATGTTTCTTCAGTAGTTGATACCACATCAAACAAGTCGTACTTTTCTTCTTCCAGTTGTAATAACACAGGTTGCTCGCTAATAAGCGGAGTTTCGTTTACCACCGGCAACTCAAGCACCTCTGTTTTAGCTTCTACTACAGGGTCAGCAGTTTCGTTCACAACAGGCTTGTCGTTCAGTTCATACACCTTCACCACCTTTTGCTCAACATAAGCAGGGGTCTTCTTACCTACTTCAAAACCTGTAGCTATAATAGTTACCGACAGTTTATCGCCTAATGATGGATCATCGCAGGCACCCAGAATAATATCGGTGCTGCCGGCTGCATCCTGCACGTATTCCATTATCACACCAATCTCATCCATAGTTACCTGGGCAGTACCGGTAGTTATATTCACCAGTACTTTCTTGGCACCACGAATTTCATTATCGTTCAACAGCGGCGAATTAAGCGCACCCGATGCTGCACGAAGCGCACGGTCTTCGCCTTCGGCAGTAGCACAGCCCATGATAGCCGAACCACCGTTCTTCATTACGGTTTGCACATCGGCAAAATCCACGTTTATTTCTCCAGGTACAGTGATGATTTCTGAAATCGCCTTGGCGGCAGTGGTCAATATATTGTTAGCATGGCCAAACGCTTCGCTGCGCTTAAGGTTGCCATACATTTCACGTATCTTATCGTTGTTGATGATAAGCAGGGTATCTACATTCTCGCGTAGTTTCTCGATACCGTCTACAGCATGGCCGTAGCGCGATTTACCCTCAAACCAGAAAGGTGTGGTAACAATACCCACAGTAAGCACACCCATTTCGCGGGCTATACGTGCTACTACCGGTGCTGCACCGGTACCTGTACCACCACCCATACCGGCAGTGATAAATACCATCTTTGTATTTTTATTCAGTAACTCTTTTATCGCATCTACCGATTCTTCAGCGCTCTTCTCGCCTATCTCCGGTCTTGCACCAGCACCCAGCCCTTGTGTTAAGGCAGGCCCCAGTTGAATCTTATTAGGAATACGGCTCATTTCCAATGCCTGGGCATCGGTGTTAAGCACTACGAAGTTTACACCTACTATGCCCTGATCGTGCATGTGGTTTACTGCATTGCTGCCACCACCGCCTACACCAAAT
>DATGXP010000676.1:0-12180 GCA_035298845.1 Chitinophagales bacterium | reverse complement strand
AGCGGACTTTCCGATGCGGCTTTGTTTATCATCAGCGTATCGCCTTTGGTGCAATAGGTAGCAAAATCGAAATTGGAAGGCAGGCCGGCCTCTTTGAATTCTTTGCCTATAGAGGCGCGTATTTTTGCCGAGTCTATCACGTCATAAATATCCTTTGCATCCATTTGGCTCATGGCGTATTCATCGGCCACACATTGTACAATGTTCATCAGGTTGCTTTTGCTGCCCGGTGCCGACGGCACGCTGGGTGGCATGGGCGGTGCCACCGGTGCAGCGGGAAGCATAAAGGCTGCTTCCGATACGATTGGTTCCGGTTCCTCGCCAAGCACATTGATGGTGGCTATTTCCTGCTGGCCATTGTCGTTTACATTCACCATAGCAATTACCTGTCGGTTGCGGTGTATGCTGCGCATATTCATGTTCGCGTCCAATGCCTCTTCTCCACACACTAGCACCGAGCTTTGCGCCCTCACTTCTTCCTGCTCTACTTCGCTATCGTTTATGTTTATCATAAACTTGTAAAAGCCGGGGTCCTGCTTCATTACCTGCTTGCGCGCTGCTGAATCTTTCTCCAGCTTTTCGGTTATCAGGTGTACTCCGTATTTGCTTTCCAGGTCGGCCGATACTCGAATCATGGCCATTTTTACACTGCGGTCAAACTGTTCCTGCTTTAGCAGCACCGCATTGCTTATCCATAAAAACTGGATAACGGTAACACCTATAAGCGCCAGGCTCATAAGCGCAATTAAGATGCGTATACTTTGTTTCGATTTCATATAACCACCCAAAAATAAAGCCTTATGGCCACTGTTATTTACTTTAACTTTTCATTAACCAGCCTTAACCCTTCGTTAACCCAAAGGCAGCCGCTACTGCGGCATCTTCGTGTTGTAAAACGGTTATTATCCCATTTAAATTATACGGAATGAAAAGAATAAAACTACATCTGTTTTTTCTACTCCTGATTTTTATTCAAACCGGCTTTGCACAACATAGCGAAGATAACAAGGCTGAAAAATACAGGATTAAGATAGTTAAAAATGAGAATGGAAAAGAGAAGGTGATTGACCAGACCTTTGCCACCCGTGAGGCTATGGTTGATTTTATCCGGTCAAACGAGCTGGACATGCCCGAAAGTCCACCCACACCACCTGTAGCTCCGGCACCGCCCTGTGCACCAGGAGCACCAACTACAGTTAAGTGCCTGAAAGAAGTAAAAGAATGCCGCAAAGTGGTTATAGTAGAAAATGAAGAAGGCGATAAGGCCCCACAAGCAAAAACTAAAATCATTACTGAAAACATATCACTGGCCGGTGACCGAGAAATAATAGAAAGGGAGCTTGAAAATACAGACGGTGAAGAAGTAAAAGTGATAATTATTAAGCGCTCGCCGAAGGCCAAGCAAAAAGTGATAGAGATAGAAACAGAATTAACAGATGAAACCACAGAGGCTGAGGGAAAAACAGCAGAAAAGGCACCGGTTACTATCAGCGGGTTAAAATTATACCCAAACCCCAACAAAGGCGAGTTCAACATTGTGTTTAACACCCGTAAACCTACCGATGTAAAGCTACGCCTGAGCGGCCTAAACGGCAAAGAGGTATATAGCGAAACGCTGAAAAACTTTAGTGGCCATTTTAAAAAAACAATTACACGGCCCAACCTTACCCCTGGTATGTACATACTTGATGTAGAGGCAGAGGGTATTAAAGAGTCTACGCGAGTAGAAGTGCAGTAGGTTAAGAATCGGTTATCGCAAATATCATTTTGCTTACTGCATGGCCGGTAGATTTTTCTACCGGCTATTTTTTATTACTCTTCTCCGGCACACATTATTTTTTCGCTGAGCACATACCCGGCAATTGCATCACCCATGGCCCGTAGCCTTCGGTATTATGGTGCAGATCGGTTTTCCAATAATAAGCCGAAGAGTTCTGTTTTGTAATGGCACCAGACCGGACAAATTCTGTTTTCAGGTTCACAATTCGCAAAGATTTATCTGCAGCAAGTTTTTCAGCTAATGAATCTAAGGCAAAATCGCCGGATATGATTTCTTGTTCGCGCGGGTGAAAAACCACTACCAGGTTAAAGTTTTTTTGCTTAGCCAGTTTATCAAATTGCTTAATACAAAAACTAATAGAATCGAGAGCTTCTTTTCCCCTTTGCGCTTTCTCCTTAAAAGTCAGCATAGTCCAGTCTAAATTATGCGAACTATGCATTATTGCCCTGAAAATAAAACTAACTGCATACAGCCTCTCCCAGGCTGGGGGGCTATTAAACTGTAGTTTGCCGCCTGGCTTAAACCGGTTGCGGCCGCCCTTTATAATTATATCATCTATATCGCTGGAGTTAACACAGAGCACCACCGTATTAGGGTGATACTCTTCCAACAGTTTTTCCAAAACCAGGTATTCAAAAAACACATCGCTGCCCTTAGCCCCGGCGTTAAATGTGCGCACCTTGCAATTGCTTTTGGCATTCATATTCCTTTCAAAAAACCTAAGCCAGGTTGAATCGCCATGGGTACCTGTGCCCTCGGTAAAGGAATCACCCAGGCCTATTACCAAATGTGCAGTATCATCTGCCAATGGTGGCTTTTCGCCCTCTCTAAACCCTTGCGAATTATACTTGTGTTCCCAATGGCGTGAGCCTATACCGGTTTTCTCCATGCTATTAGGTTCATTTTTTAAATACCAATAATTGGTTTGGCCAAAGAGGTATGTTTTAATATCGCACCAATCGTATATGTATGAGTAAAAAGAAAAATAGGGAGCGCCGAGTTGTTCAGAATAAACCAGGTTTTTTTTGAAGATATACCTCAACGCGTATTCACCACAGAAAAGGGTGAGGCAGGTTGTTACAATTAATACTTTAAAATTAGGATTTATAGATGCCTTAAACCGATTGCTTAAAACATCTATAAACAGAATGGCCGAAATACACAGTGTAATATAGAATAGTGTAGTAGTAGCCGGGGTAGCTATGCCGAAATAAAGAAGAATGCCAAACTTTAGCACATACCAGACAAATACTAACCATGCAGCAACAGCAATAAATTTTTCCAAAACAGCGGGGGCGGTTTAATCTATTTGATGTTATAAATTTATAAAACAAATTTATAAAATATTGTATTTATTTTATTACCCATTAGTAAAGTGCATTTTACGAGGTTTAGCACATAGGCCGGCAAGGGGTTGCTACCGGTTTTCGTTACAGTTTGTTAGCAATGGCTTAGCCTGCGCAGGATTTCCTATCTTCGCCGCCCAATTGATATATGAAAGACAAAACAAAATTCGGAATAGATAACACCATCGTGCATGTTGAAACCGCTGTGCTTGTAACGTTTGTACCAAAAGAGCAAAGCGATGAGCAAACCACAGAATACCTGGATGAGCTGGAGTTTTTGGCAGAGACGGATGGAGTAAAAACCCTTAAACGGTTTACACAGCGCCTGCCACACCCCGATAACAAAAGTTATGTAGGCAAGGGTAAACTGGAAGAAATACGCGCGTATGTAGAAAGCCATAATGTTGACCTGGTACTGATAGATGATGAGATTTCGCCATCGCAGCAACGCAATATAGAGGAGGTGGTAAAGAAACGTGTGCTGGACCGCAGTATGCTTATACTCGATATTTTTGCCCAGCGGGCCCGTACGGTGCAGGCTAAAACACAAGTGGAGCTAGCTCAGCTGCAATATATGCTGCCCCGACTGAAAGGTATGTGGACCCACCTTGAACGCCAACGGGGTGGTACCGGTACGCGTGGTGGTGCGGGTGAAAAGGAAATAGAAACTGACCGCCGGATGGCCGAAAAGAAAATTACCCTGCTGAAAGATAAACTAAAAGAGATAGATAAGCAGAATGTAACGCGCCGCAAAAGCCGCGGCGAAATGGTGCGGGTAGCGCTGGTAGGTTATACTAACGTGGGCAAATCTACCCTGATGAACCTGCTGGCCAAGGAAACTGTGTTTGCCGAGAATAAACTGTTTGCCACGCTTGATACTACCGTGCGCAAGGTTACTTTTAATACTATCCCCTTCCTGCTAAGCGATACGGTTGGTTTTATCCGCAAACTGCCTCACCATTTGGTAGAGAGTTTTAAATCGACACTGGACGAAGCGCTGGAGGCAGATATATTATTGCATGTGGTAGATATATCGCATCCAGCTTTTCAGGACCAGATGAATGTAGTGAACGAGATATTGAAGGAGCTTAAATGCGACGATAAACCGGTTATCATCATTTTCAATAAAATGGATTTGTATGAGCAAAAGCAGTATGATGAGTTTTTGCCCGATGATGTGAAGAAAAGCCTGCTGGAAGAGTTAAAGCAAAGCTGGATGGCTAAAACGCACGATAACTGCATTTTTGTTTCGGCCATACAAAACCGCAACACTGCCGACCTGCGCGAGTTGTTATTCCAAAAAGTAAAGAAACTATACTTAGAACGGTACCCTTACAAGGCCGGCTACTGGACAGATTACACCGAGCAGAATTTTGAAGGGCAAGAGGAGTAATTCATTATGCTACGAATGCACGAATAATACAGTTTGTATTTATTCGTGCATTCGTGGCTAACCATAAAAAAGCCCCTTCCGGAAACCGGAAAGGGCACCAACCAACAAAAAGTAATTGCGATAACCTGTTTGTGTGGCGGAGAATTCTTACTGCTTTACTACCAGCGTATCTGCAATTTTATCGTGCAGGCCCTGGTTCCGTTCATCGAATAGTATCATGATATAGCCTATACCTAAAATGGCTGAGGACAGAATTTTAGAAAGGTTGCGCAGCAAGGCTTTAGAAAAATCGAGGCGTTGACCGTGCTCATCAGTCACCTTAATGCCCATAGCTATTTTGCCAATGGTAGCCTGGTAGCGCGATGATTCCATTTGCGCGTAGTACAAAAACACCAGCACCAGTTTCCAGAAGCCAAGGCCCAGTAAGCTCCAGCTAAAATCCCACGATAGCAGGCAAAATACTGTAGATACTACCAGGTGGTCTATAACAAAGGCCATCAACCGGCGCGGTGCTGTGGCATATTGATTGTTGAATGATATTACTTGCATGGTATACTGTTTAATGTGTTTTTCATTTGTTCTATTCTACTTTTTTAACCTGGCCTACTCCTGCCACGTCCATTTCTTTTATCAGGCCCGGGCCTTTGTAATACAGGGTGCCTACCGATTCGGAACGGATATAGAATGCACTATCGGCATATACTTCGGCTGTGCCTATAGCGGTGTTGTGTATCATCAGCGTGCCCGCCTTTAACCCATAGGCAGATAAGGTGCCTACGCTTTTGTTATTGATACGCGCCTCGCGCACTTTGCCCTTAAGCGTAGTAGCGCCTACCGAGTTAAGATTTGTGCGTAAAAAATCAGCTTCAATTTCAAGGTTTAGCTTGCCTACCGATTCTGAATTTACCTGTAGCGAATCGAGCTTAAGCGGCCCCCAGGTAGTAAGCGAACCAACGGATTTGAACTCCAGCTCATCTATTTTTTTAAGATTAATAAACACCTTTATTTTTTTCGACTTATCGGTTAAAGCGTTGTCGTCCATAGTTATGCTCAGTTTGTCTCCATCGTTAGTTACATGTATATGCTGTTGCACATCTTCTTCGGCCTCTACCTTTACGCTTTCCATGCCACTGCCATCCTGCGAAAGCTCTACCGGAAAAATCCCTTCCACATATATTTTACTAAAGGACCTAACTGAGCGGATTTGGGTAGTTACTTTATCGCCACCTTCATGCCTTTTTTCCTTTTTGTCTTTTCCACGGCAGGCACTCAGCATTAGCAAGCTCATACCCAGGGCCGAGAAAACGATTAACGCAATTATTAGTTTCATACTGTTGGTTTGTGGTTTTACTATTAGTAGTCGCCTTTATCTTTGCCGCCCTTATCCTCTAGTTTTTCTTCCAGTTTTTGAACCTTCTCTTCCAGTTCATCGGCTTTGCGCTCCAGGCGGTCTTCTGCCTTCTCTGCATTAAAGTGGTTTTCGCCGCGTATACATTTTACTTTACCGTTTTCTACTGTCCAGGTTGTATTGGCAAAGTAAGTATCGTCATAGCTGCCATCGCCCTTTACTGTGGCTGCCCAGCGGTCTATGTTGTCGCCAAAGCTTATCTGCTTGCCCTCTGGTATATGTATGCGCACTTTTACATTCTGCGCGCGGTATTTACCGTTGCGGTCAAGTATTACCAGGCCGGGCAGGTTAACCATGCTATCGGTTTGCGAAAAACCATACGGTGCATAGGTTGTATTCTTAATAGCATCGGCCTTGTTACGCCCTTGTGCATTTACAATGGTTTCTACATAAAACGAATCGTTAACCGATGGCATTAATTGTAACGATGGTTCATCCACAATTATGGGTTCATTACCATCTGTTATATCATGTCCATGTATAATTATTCCACCCGCGTTTACCTTATCGTCTTCATCTTCGGTTATTGGCAACTTAACCCCGGCAGAGTCTGTTAGCTGTACAGTAAGCGTACCATTAGCCGGTTGCATAAGCGCAACTTGCTGGCGTTTGGTACCGGTGGTTTTAAACTCCATACCTGTTTGCACAGCCACGTAACCAATCATAAATACACCTACCCACCAGGCTGCCAACAATACCCACTTAAGCCATGGGGCACGACCGCGGCCTTTGCCAAGCAAGCCACGCAGCGCAGCATACACAATACCTATAAGCGGAGCGCCAATAAACAAAGCAGCACCAATTTTTGCCATGGTTATTATACCGGGATTGTTTACCAGCAAATGAGGGGCACTGTTAAGTATTTCGTTACCTACAACAGTAACACCAAATAATGCCAGCAGCAGCAGGGTTAAGGCGGCCAGGGCTACAAAAATTATAATGCCGGCAATAAACTTGAGAAACAAAAGTGTAACCACTACCACCAGGTTCCACATCTTTTCAAAAAACGAATTATCATTTACTATTCCGTTTATCGATTCGCCGGTACGCGTTGCTGCATCTTTAATTTCCTTCTCTATAGTATTGATGTTAACCGGTTCGCCTTTCATCTGCAGTTTTTCGGCAGATGTAAGCGCCTTAGGCACCACTATCAACAACAGCAGGTATAACAAAATGATAGCGCCCGATGTAACGAATATCAGGATAATGGCTGCAATACGCATCCAGGCCGGGTCGTTTATACCAAAGTAGTGGCAAAGGCCTGCAATTACACCCCCTACTTTTGCATCGTCTGCATCACGAAACAATCTTTTCTTTACCGGTGCGGTATAAACCGGAGGTGTTGTGTAAGTAGTCGATTGCTCTGCCGTGGCGGCAGATGCTACCGGCTCTGTATCTTCTCCGGCAATATCTTCCGGCTTGCCCATAGCATCTACTACTGCCTGCACTTCTACAATACTAATTACCTCTTTGCGGCCTGCCAGTTTTGCGTTCAGCATTTCGGCAATACGCGCCTCTATATCGTGCAATATTTCGTCGCGCTCTGTTTCGCTTTTAAACTTTCGCTTAAGCGCTTCCAGATAGTTATGCAGCAGTTCAAAAGCATTCTCATCTATAATGAATGCGAAACCACCTAAATTTATGTTCAATGTCTTTTTCATGTTGGTTGATTTTGATTTTTATGACCGGTGTGGTGCGCCGGCAAAGTTTTAATCCTGGTTGGGTTGGGTTGGTTTTTTAATAATCTGGTTTACCGATTCGGTAAGCTCTGTCCAGCTTTCTATAAGCGCGGCCAGGGTTTGCCTACCCTCTTCGGTAAGCGTAAAATATTTGCGCGGCGGGCCCGATGTAGATTCCTCCCAGCGGTAAGCCAGCAGTCCATCATTTTTCAGGCGGGTAAGCAATGGGTACAAAGTACCTTCCACTATCAGTAGGCGCCCTGCTTTCATCCGCTCTATAATTTCGGTGGGGTAGTGTTCGCCATCCGAAAGGATAGAGAGAATGCAGAACTCCAGCACTCCCTTGCGCATTTGCGCTTTTGTGTTCTCTATATTCATAAAACTTTGTTTTCGATTACGCTGATAAATACAATTGATTACACGGATTAAATGCCGGTGTTTATTTTGTAGTTATCTGCAGGTTAACATTCACTTCCTTTTTCTTCCCGTCTTCCTCCATATTGATTGTTATATCTTTCAATGCTTTGTTCAGGTCATTCTCCAGGTCTTTCATACCAGGCGGCAGGTCTATGGTTGCCTTTCCGTTTTTATCCAGCTTCACATGTATGTTTACTTTCTTTTTGTTTTTATCTCCGTTGCCGGCAAAAGCTGTAACCGGTAGCAGGGCAATAAGCAGTATGAAGATTTTTGTTTTCATTTTTTGATTGATTACACAGATTAGAAAATGATTCCTCAGCTAAATACATTTTGATTATGCTACGCGGAACTTAACCACCAGCACAAATTTTTCGGTAGGGGTACAAGATTTAAGTTTCATTTCCTTTAAAGTGTTTACCACATACTTTTTCAGTTCAGGGTTTGCAGAGTTGATTTCGTACAGGGTTACCTTACCGCTTTCATCTACCGCCACCAGGGCCTTTACATCATTAGCCTCTGAGTTTTCGGTTACAAAATCGGGGCAGGTAATGCTGCGGATAATTTCGCGGCGTACATTTTCTTTGTTGGCCTTTTCAATAGTTACGGTGTTACCGGCAATGGCCAAACTGGTAAAGAACAAAAGGCTGGCAGATAGGGCGATGGTTTTGATTTGAGATTGCATATGTTTTGGTTTAGAATGTTTAATCAGCTACTTGACGATGCAAATATATGGTCATTGAAAGGTATTATGCAACACATAGTACTGTATTTTAACAAAAATCTATTTAATCTGTTGATTATCAATTATAGATTTTTTGTTAAATTTTAATTGTCCTAAAAATTGTGCTATAAAAAGAGACACTTTGTTTAAAGATTGGCATTGGCTTTGACTTAGAGTGAGTCATTTTTACAAAACTAAACCAACCAACTATGAAGAAAGGACTTTTACTCTTTGCCTTAATGATGACAATTGGGGCACTAATAGCACAAGACACCACAGGCATTGTGCAAACAAGTCGCAAAAAGAAGCCAAAATTTGTTTTTGGGGGCGATGGAATATTTCTGGCAGATTCGGCATGGCGTGTAGGCGGTTTCGCTGGCTTTAGCATAAGCCAAACCGCCCTTTACCAATGGGCGCCGGGCGGTAGCAACAATTTTTCATTTCTGCTAACTGCGGGTGTATTTGCCAATTATAAAAAAGGCAAAAGCATTTGGGATAACAGTTTTGATTGCAAATGGGGTATGGTAGCCAACGGACTAATACGAAATAAGGCGCTGGCCCAAAGCAACCTGCAAAAGAACATCGACATTCTTGCGCTTAAAACCATGTATGGTTACCAGATAAAAAACACCCTGTACGTAGCTGCCAAACTTAATTTCGAAAGCCAGTTCTCGCCTAGCTACGATTATTCCCTTACAGATACCAGTAATGGCAGGTTCCGCAGATATACTATCTCAAAATTTGCAGCCCCGGCCGTGCTTACTATAGGCCCCGGCTTAACTTTTAAACCCAAAGAATATTTCACCCTGTTTTTCTCGCCGGTAGAGGGGAAAATGACCTTTGTAACACCTGATAGCCCCGGCAGGGACACGAGTACAGTAGCCGATGGTACATTCCGCGATGCTTATTACTCTAACGTGGACGAAACCCGCTATGGCTTAAAGAGAGGGGACTTTTTTATGGGCGAGCTGGGCTGGGAACTGGATTTGTTGTTTCAGAAAGATATTGTGAAAAATGTAAACTGGAAAAGCCACCTGAACATATTTGGCGCTTATCTTAATGCCAGCTACAATACAGTATTGCCTAAATACTATAGCGATGAAGACTCGCTTGGGTTTATTACCGCTAAAGAAAGCAACAAATATATACCTACCGTGAGATGGGATAACGATATTATATTTAAAGTAAATTCATGGCTAAGCGCTTCATTATCGGTTAGGCTGGTTTACCAGTATAATGCCCTGACCCCGGTAGATAAACGCAAAAATGAAACCGGCGCCAAAGGCCCGGATGGCATAACCGATAAAGATAAATACGGCAACACTATTTCGGCATATAACAGGCTGCAGATATTTGAGCAGTTTGGTATTGGTTTGATGGCAAAGTTTTAAGATTTTATAATCACAATATTTGAGAAGGGGCGCCCGCGGCCCCTTCTTTTTTTATATCATTACCACCCAATGATTTTGCTTAACAAAATTTGATTTTTAACAAGTGTATGGGCTAATATATTTGTGCCCCACATAAAACAACAACTATGGAAGTGATATCAGGAAATACCACTGTAGATATTGCAGCGCTGAACGAAAAAATAAACCGCGAAAGTGCGTTTGTAGATGTGCTTAACCTGGAACTTGGTAAAACCATTGTAGGCCAAAAATATATGGTTGAGCGCCTTTTGCTTGCCATGCTTGGCAATGGCCACATTTTGCTGGAGGGTGTACCCGGCCTGGCAAAAACACTGGCTATTAAATCGCTGGCCTCTGCCATACATGCTAAGTTTAGCCGCATACAGTTTACACCCGACCTGCTGCCTGCCGACCTGGTAGGAACCATGATATACAACCAGAAGGAGAATGATTTTGTAGTAAAAAAAGGCCCCATCTTTGCCAACTTCGTATTGGCCGATGAAATTAACCGTGCCCCCGCCAAGGTGCAATCGGCGCTGCTGGAAGCCATGCAGGAAAAGCAGGTGACCATAGGCGATAACACCTATAAAATTGAAGACCCGTTTTTAGTACTGGCAACACAAAACCCTATCGAACAGGAAGGAACCTATCCGCTGCCCGAAGCACAGGTAGACCGCTTTATGCTTAAAACGGTTATTACTTACCCTAAAAAAGAAGAAGAGCAGCTTATCATCCGCCAGAATATGCAGATGACAAATGCTACTATAAACCAGGTAGTAAAAAAAGAAGAGATAGTAGCCGCCCGCAAAACTGTGCGTGAGGTTTATATGGATGAAAAAATTGAGCGCTATATACTGGATATAGTGTTTGCTACCCGCAAGCCCGAAGATTACAAACTAAATAAACTGAAACCGCTTATCAGCTATGGCGGTTCGCCACGTGCCAGCATCAACCTGGCTATTGCCGCCAAGGCTTATGCTTTCATTAAGCGCCGTGGCTATGTAATACCGGAAGATGTTCGCGCTATTTGCTTTGATGTATTGCGCCACCGTGTAGGTTTAACTTACGAAGCCGAAGCTGAAAATATTACCAGCGAAGAGGTAATCAGCGAAATATTGAATGCAGTAGAAGTTCCATAGGCCCTAATTACCCTTCCCGCAGAAGGCGGGATGAAACAAAAAGGGACTTTGAAAATACATTTGAAAATTTAGCGCAAACTGTGGCAAAGGAAATTGCAAATAGTACTGACGAGAAACGTCGGAAGTTAAGGAGAATAGAGATAAAAACCCGGAAGCTATCTACACAGATATTTTCGGGTAGCTATCACTCTGCGTTTAAGGGTAGGGGCATCTCCTTCAGCGAGGTGCGCGAATACCAGTACGGTGATGATGTGCGCGCTATAGACTGGAACGTAACAGCACGTAACCGCAAACCTTTTATTAAAGTATTTGAAGAAGAGCGCGAGTTGACGGTAATGCTTTTGATAGATGTAAGTCAGTCTTCTTTCTTTGGCACACAAAATGAGTTTAAGAACCACATAATAGCAGAGATAAGCGGCGTGATTGCTTTTTCGGCCATTACCAATAATGATAAAGTAGGCGTTTTGTTTTTCAGCGATACGATTGAAAAGTTTATTCCGCCTAAAAAAGGCAAGAGCCATATACTTCGTATTATATCCGAGATATACGATTTCAACCCTAAGCAAACCGGTACCAATATTTCAGAAGCGTTGAAGTATTTCAACAACGTGGTCAAGAAAAAGAGTATCGCTTTTTTAGTGTCCGATTTTATATCGGGCAGCGAAGCTGATAAAAATGATTTTAAAAAATCGCTGAATATAGTTGGTAAGAAACATGATTTGATTGGGCTGCATATTTACGATGAGCGCGAAGCCAACATGCCCGATGTAGGCCTGGCAAAAGTGGTAGACAGCGAAACCGGAGCCGAGTTCTGGATAGACACCAGCGATAAATCGTTGCGCGATAAGTATGCAAAAAACTTTACAGAGAATGTGCGCAACACCAAAG
>DATGXP010000675.1:0-1800 GCA_035298845.1 Chitinophagales bacterium | reverse complement strand
GAGTAAAACTGGCGGGGCTCGAAGCCTGGATTAAACACAATTTGCATTTCGCGCCATAGCATATAGGTACCCGGGTCGGCCAGGGCACTGATGATTGGACGAAACCGTGCTGACGACTCATCATCGTATACAAATATTTCGTTAGGCTCGCGTTTCTCCGGTGCTGTAAATACCACAGGTTCATCAATAGCTTTAGTTAACATTACAGTGAAGGCATGCCAATGAAAAAACACACGAATGGGTGTCATGTTTCGCACTATCATTCCATCAGAATCTTCCAGCGTTAGGGTTTTATGAGTAGTAGTTATCTTATGGGTTTCCAGTTCCTCTATCTCGTTTTTGTTGCATGATACCATTAAGCAGCTAATGGCCAATAAACTTACTATGTGTGTTGCAGTTTTCATGTTGTTTTTGTTTAAACGGTTAACAAAACAACCTGCCGTAGGTTATGCAGATTCTAAATACAGGTAGGCTAAAAGCGCGCCATAAAAAGTGAAAAAGTAAATACGGAAATTGTTGTACGAACAATAGGCCATTGCTGCGCATTTTGTCAATCAGGCAATTACTTCTTACTTCGCGCCACTGTATGAACAAGCGCAAAATATTTAACGACCCGGTACACGGGTTTATTACCATACCTCACGAACTTATATTTGACATAATCGAGCATCCGTATTTTCAGCGCCTGCGCCGTATTAAGCAACTGGCACTTAGCGATTATGTGTATCCGGGGGCAATACATACCCGTTTTCACCACGCACTGGGGGCTTTTCACCTTATGCGCAAGGCACTGGCTATATTAAAATTGAAGGGAAATAAGATTACAGAGCAGGAAGAGTTAGCTGCAGAAATCGCCATACTGCTGCACGATATAGGGCATGGGCCGTTTTCGCACACGCTGGAGAAATGCCTGATAGCTGATGTACACCATGAGGATATTTCTAAAATTTACATGCGCAAGCTCAATGAGCATTTTAAAGGTAAGCTGAGCCTGGCCATCCAGATATTTGAGGGCACATACAAAAAGAAGTTTTTACACCAGCTGGTATCCTCACAGTTAGATGTAGACCGGCTGGACTACCTAACCCGCGATGCTTTTTTTACCGGTGTAAACGAAGGGGCCATAAGCTACGAGCGCATAATAGAGATGATGAACGTGCGGAAAGGCGAACTGGTGGTAGAGCAAAAAGGCATTTACAGTATAGAGAGTTTTATAATAGCCCGTCGGCTAATGTACTGGCAGGTGTATTTGCACAAAACAGTGCTGTGCGTAGAACAAATGGTGGTGAAGGCTATTGAGCGTGCCAAATACCTGATAAACAAAGGCGAAACACTGGAAGCATCTGCTGCCCTCTCCTACTTTTTAAACAACAAAGTTTCGCTGAAAGATTTTGACAAAGGCCCCAAGGCCCTCGCTCATTATTCGCAGCTGGATGACATTGATATTTTTTCTGCATTTAAAAATTGGCAAAACTGCAGCGATAAAGTGTTACAGATATTATGCGGAGCCATACTGGAACGGCGCCTGTTTAAAATAGAAACCGATAGCGAACCTTTTAGCGACGAAAAACTGAAAGAGCTAAACCAGAGAGCAATGAAGAAGTTTAAGATAACTGCACAAGAGGCCGGTTACCTGGTATTCTCCGATTCTACCTCTAACTATGCCTACAACCCCGGCGAAAACAGCATAAACATAATAGTAGATAAGAACAAGGTGATAGATGTAGCCCAGGCCAGCGACCAGTTGAACATCTCTGTGCTATCAGCTATGGTTACCAAGTATTATGTTTTTTATCCCAA
>DATGXP010000674.1:0-4946 GCA_035298845.1 Chitinophagales bacterium | reverse complement strand
AAAAGCTTCTCAATCTGCAGACCGGTAAGGGTAGAAAATTCGGATGGCTTATACATCACCGAGTTGCCTGCAAGCAATGCCGGAACAAATACGTTAGTGCCTACCAGGTATGGGTAGTTCCACGCCGAGATGTTACAAACTACACCCAGTGGTTCGTAGCTTATCTTTTCCTTCATGTTGTTCTCGTCGGTCATTACCTCGTCTGCCAGGTATTTTTCTGCGTTACCGGTTAACCAGTTGATGCGGTTGATAGCACCGTTCACCTCGTTGCGGCTCTGTTGCAGGGGCTTGCCAACCTCGCTGGTAAGTATGGTGGCGCTTTCTTCTATGTTGGCTTTTAGCAGCTCAGCAAATTTCTTAAGCACGGCTACGCGCTTTTTCAGCGGCACAGCGTTCCATTTTGTCTGGCCTTGTTTAAGGGTGGCTAATTTCTTTTTTAAAGAAGCGGCGTTGTCTTCTTTCAGGGTTTTGATGGTTTCGCCGGTGGCTGGGTTGATGATATTCATTTTGCTTTTGTTTATTGCGCCCTTTCAGGGCTTAATCACTCTCTTTCATTTGGCACAGGGCTTTACCCTGTGCTGATAGATGGCGGCCTTTCAGGCCTAAATGCAATCCTCTTTGCGCCTTTGTGGCCTATTGGCTTTTCCCGGCCTCTTTCAGAAATGCCTCGCGGATATTCTTAGAGGTTGCATTTGCTTCTTTATCCTTCATGCGCTCCGGGTGCCATTGTACGGCTACCATCCATGGCTCGTCGGTTTTATCTTTCCACTCTATAGCTTCTATTACACCATCGGGGCTGGTAGCGGTGGCCATCAGTTCATCGCTTAACTTGCCGATAGCCTGGTGGTGTGCACCATTAATGGTGCCGGTGTTGCTGCCAACTACTTCTTTTAATATTGAACCATCGGTAATAGATATAGTATGCTCATCGTCCACATCATTCATGCGGCGGTGATTCTTTTTGCCAGCCGCTTCCAGGTCTTGTATTAAATCTCCGCCAAGGGCTACGTTTACCAGTTGCAGTCCCCGGCAGATTGCCAGCACCGGCAGGTTGAAGTTAAGGGCGGTTTCAAACACGTGCATTTCAAACTCGTCGCGCTCTTCGTTAAACTTGCCATCGCCGTTGGGAAATTCTAACTGTTCGCTTTCATAAAAGCGCGGGTGAATATCCACGCCGCCGGTCAGCACAATTCCATCGCAATCTTCTACCAGGTCCCACACATCTTCCAACTCGTTTTTCTCCCAGTGCAGTTCCACAATTTCAATGTTAGGGTCGTTGCCCTTTATCCATGCCGGGTAGTTTTCCCAGCGCGATTCGGTAAAAGTGAGGCCTATTTTCATGTGATAGTATTGAGTAGTAAGTATAGAGTATTTAGATAAAACCAAATGCAACACACCCCATCAGCCTGCGGCTGACACCCCTCTCAAGAGGGGATTTAACAGCCAAATGCAAACTACAAAGCCTCGCCGTATAGCGCGCGGAAATCGGCGCGGCTAACCGGTTTAGGGTTGTTAGGGTGTGCAAAGTCGGCAAAGGCTAAGTCAGACAACTCCTCCAGGTGCTCTTCTTTCACACCCACTTCGCGTAGCTTATGCGGTATGTTGATTCTTGAATTTAAATCGAACAGATAATTAACTACACCGTTACCGGTTTCGTCTTTCAACTCTAAAGTACGCGCAATGCGGCGGAATTTATCTTCAAAACCTGCAATGTTGAATTTCATGCCGTAAGGTATGTTGACCGCGTTGGCAAGTCCGTGGTGTGTATCCAGCAGGCTCGACATAGGGTGCGCCAGCGAGTGTACTACACCTAAACCCTTTTGGAAGGCAATAGCGCCCATCATAGAAGCTAACAGCATATTGCTGCGCGATTCTACATCCGGGTTCTTTACGGCTTTCTCCAGCGAAAGAGATATCAAGCGGATACCTTCCAGCGCAATGCCATCGCAGATAGGGTGATAATTCTTAGCCAGGAAAGCCTCCATATTATGTGTAAGCGCATCCATACCGGTAGCAGCGGTAATAAAACCGGGCAGCTCCATAGTCAGCATAGGGTCGGCAAATACAATTTTAGCCAATAGCTTAGGCGAAAAAAGTATCTTCTTTTGGTGTGTTACATCATCGGCAATAATAGCGCTGCGACCTACCTCGCTACCGGTGCCGGCAGTGGTAGGTATGGTTACAAAGTGAGGTACCCCGTTGGTTACATATACATCGCCGCCTATCAGGTCATCGTATTTAAACAGGTCTTCGCGGTGCTCTATACGCAATAGTATAGCACGGGCTACATCAAGGCCTGCACCGCCGCCAATACCTACTATACAATCGCCTTTGTGGTTATCGTAAGCATCGGTACCGGCATATACATCGCTCTTTACCGGATTTTTGTGAATGTTGCTGAACACCTCTACTGCAAAGCCTTTGGCCTTCAGGTCATCTACTATGTTTTTGAAAAAGCCAAGCTGGGCTACGTTAGGGTCGGTAACTACCAACGGACGGCTGATGCCATTCTTTTTTAAATAATCGGGTAACTCGGCTACAACACCAGCGCCAAAGCGGATGGTAGTGGGGAAATTGAATTGAGAAATTGCCATGATAGTATTGAGTAGTTAGAATTGAGTAATGAGATTAAATGCAAAATACAGAGGCGCAAACTTAATGGAGAGGCGGTGAAAAAAAAATAAATATTACCCCTAAATACAGAATACAATTTTTTAACCACATAGGCACATAGAAAGGCAAATACAAGGCTGGGATAATGGCTGCTATTAGAGGAAAACGCAAAAGAGAACAGAAGAATACAAACAGCCTCTATTGAACTACTCGCTTATTTATAAAAATATAAAGCTGCTCTATCATAAAGCAGAAGAACAGCCAGGCCGGCAGATAATCGAGGCGGATAAGGCCCATAATATGCCAGCCGGTGGTATACTCCCAGGGGCAATGGCCGGTAATAGTGCGTAGCAGCAGGCCGCTGGTAAATTCAATAATGTAAACAAACCCAACATATAGCAACAGGCGCTGCCAGATAGGGCGGTAGCGCACCCGATCGTGCACATAGTGGCCTATAATGGGTATAAGGCCGTAGACGAGTATCATCCAAACGTAGCTGCTGCCCGCCAGTGCCCATTTCGATTTTCCGCACAGCGGGTCGTTATTTATAAAGTCGGAGATAGCAGTAAAAACAACTTCGGTGGTTACACCCAGGCAGGCAAATACAACTACCATAAAGAAGGTGTGGCCACGGCGGGCTTGCGAAAAGGGCATAGAGTACTCTTTGTTATTTAATTCCTCCACTTCACCACCCCGTCTCACCTTCGGCGAGCCACCTCCCGATAAATCGGGACAGGCTCTCCTTAAAATCCGCCGCGGTAGCGGCGAAGGAGGGGAATCTAACAGCCAACTATGAAGCGTATTTCTTACGGCGATAGAAACCAAAGGCTACACCTAAAACCACAATCAGCGAAATAGGCAGGGCAATATTTATCAGCTGCCATTTTAACTTTTCATCGTTCACCTTTACGGTGTTAAGCATACGCATCTTTACTTCTTTGTTGCGCGTTTGCAGTATGCCGCTATCATCTATCAGGTATTCGATACAGTTAAGTATAAACGACTTATTGGCGAATTGCTGTTTGGTATAGATGTAATAACCCAGCGGGTAAGCGTTGCTATCGCTGCGTACTTCGTTGCGGATAATATCGCCATCGCCTATTACAATCATCTTGTTGCGCTTGCTTTTTTCTATGGGCTTAAGAGCCTCTACAGTATCAAAGGCGGCCAGCATCTCCGGCGCAATACGGTTGCGGAAAGCGCTTTCAAATTCACCCTCTAACAATACAGCTACCGGCAGGTTAGGCTGGTTGTAATAAGCCGGGTTTGGCTTGCTCTGCAGTATGCCAAAGTGAACGCGCGTAGGCGCTAACTGTGCTTTGGCATTTTCGGTGGTATGCAGCAGAATAGTTTTCTCTACTCCCTTGTTGCGGATAGTATCTACTGTGCTGGCAAAGAAACTGGCAACAGGATCCAGGTTGCGCACGATAGCGTGGTTATTATCTGAAACTAACAGCGGGAAATAGTACCAGGGGAATAATTCTGTCTGTGGGGCATTACCCATCTGGCCTACTATCAGCGGTATCGGGTTGTTCAGGTTTATATCCTGCACCACATCGTTGTTGATACGGGCACCATAAGTAAACAGCATTTCTTCTATACCCAGGTCACTGGCTTGTACAAACTGGCCGGTAGGGCTCAGTTTTAAACTATCCAGCGATGCACCGGTGCCATCGGCCAGCCACAATACTTTGCCGCCGCGCATAATGTACTGGTCTATTTTATATTGCTGCATACCTGTAAACGGTGTGCGCGGCTTGGCAATAATAACAGCATCGAACCTGCCCGGTATATTATAACCGCTGTCGATATGGAGGTCTTTAACCTGGTACTCCAGCGATAGAAGTGTTTGGCGTATATCGGCTGTTTCCAGCATATCCAGTTCGCCGTTGCCATGTATAAATGCTACCTGCGGCGGACGGTATTGCGTTAATTTTTGAATGGCGTTGGAGAATTTGTATTCTAACAACACCTCAGAATTGTTGAGTATCTGCTGCGGCGAATAACCAATTTGATTTTCGAGCAACTGCACAGCCATTTCGCGGCCTGCAAAAGTTACAATAGCACCGGGGAAGATTAACTGCTGATTGCTACCCGCCTGGCTTTTGGTAGTCAGGTTAGTTGGCTTAAGCCCGCGCTCTATCAGGTCGCTCATCAGCGCTTTGCGCTCATCCAGATTGGCTATCGACATAGGGTCTATAAACTCAAACTCTATGTTTTTGCCGCCATAGGCGCGCAGTTCGTTCAGCAGGTTGCGGGTAGATTCTTTAAGGCGGGTGAAGCCGGCGTTAAGGTCGCCATCCAGGTATACCTTCACCGTTACCACATCTTTC
>DATGXP010000673.1:0-1886 GCA_035298845.1 Chitinophagales bacterium | reverse complement strand
ATCGGCTATTAAAATTCCGTTTGGTAGTGTGTCGTAAACTCCGCCGGGTATCAATAAATTTTTGTGGCTCAGCAGCTGAATGCTTTTATCCAACTGGTGAATTTTAGACAATGCAAAGAAACTTCCGCGCACATGATTCTGGCGCATTATCTCTTTAGTAATAGGGACTAACTTGCTTTTGCCGCTGGTGGTGCCGGCGGTTTTTGCAAAATAGCGGACCGGCCTATCGGTCATTACGTTTTGCTTGCCAGCTTTTATTTTCTCTACATAACCCTCGTAAAAATCGTATTGAGTAACCGGTACGATGTTTCTAAAATCGTTGTAAGATTTTATCTGCACAAACTTTAAATCTTTGCCCAGCTCGGTATTGCCCAAGCGATGAATGATGTTCTCAAAGATTTTTTGCTGGTGGCGGATAGATTTAGCTGCCGAAAAATCGGGCGAATAGACTTTGCGGAGGTAAAGCCGGAAGAGGAAGTTTTTAATATTGAAACCGCGGGTAAACATCCATCACTTGTTTGTGCAGAGATAGAAATGTTTTTGAAATTGAAAGTTAAGAACCAGCATTGCGGCGGCGCAATACAAAATGCTGCCCCAGGTAAACACGGCGCACCTGCTCATCTTCTGCCAGTTCTTCTGCCGAACCGGCTTTTAGGATTTTACCTTCAAATAATAAATAGGCGCGGTCGGTAATAGAGAGGGTTTCCTGCACATTGTGGTCAGTGATAAGCACACCGATATTGCGCTTCTTAAGGTCTTCTACAATGCGTTGAATATCTTCTACGGCAATAGGGTCGATACCGGCAAAGGGCTCATCGAGCAAAATAAATTTAGGGTCGGTAGCCAGCGCGCGCGCTATTTCGGTCCTTCTTCTTTCGCCACCACTTAGCACGTTGCCCATGCTGGTGCGCACCCGGTTAAGGCCAAACTCGCTAAGTAATAACTCCAAACGTTCCTTTTGTTGCGCCTTGGTAAGTGGTGTCATCTCGAGTACTCCAGCTATGTTATCTTCTACGGATAGCGTGCGAAACACAGAGGCCTCCTGGGGCAGGTAACCCACGCCCAATTGTGCGCGGCGGTACATGGGCAGGCTGGTTATATCCTGGTCGCCCAAAAATATCCTGCCTTCATCGGGTGGTATCAATCCTACAATCTGGTAAAAGGAAGTTGTTTTTCCGGCACCGTTGGGGCCCAGTAAGCCTACAATTTCGCCCTGGTTAACCTCCACCGATACATGGTTTACAACCGTGCGGCCTTTATAGGTTTTTACTAAGTTTTCTGAGCGAAGGGTAAGCATAAGCAGCTACCGGTTTTATCACAAGCCGTTAAACGAAATACCTACCGTAAACTCGTTGGCCTTAGGGCCTTTGTCTTTTTTGAAGACACCCAGCACACCATAGTAGGCAAACACGTTTACTACGCTATAGCCAATACGGATAGTAGGCCCCATGCGCAGTAGCGCAAAATCAGGGAACCTTCTTTCTACATCTACCTTAACAGTAGAGCCTATTTTGGTTTTAATTTTGGTATGTGCATCTACACGTATACCGGCCTTAAAGCCCACCACAAATTTCCAGCAGTTGTTGAACTTATCGGGGTTGGTGCGGATACGTAACTCTAAGGGTATATCTACATATTGCAGCGTAAGCTTGTTTACCTTATAGTCGCCCTCGGCAATTGCGGGGTTTATATCGGTTAACTTGCGGAAGCTGGTGCCCGTGCTATCTTCCCAAAGGCCATGGCGGCTGTAAATGTTGGAGCAGCTATAGCCAATACCCGGCGCAAAGCTTACACGCGATTTTTTAATACGGAAATCCCATGAAAAATAAATGCTGATACCTCGCGACCACCACTTGGTTTGCAGCCCATTCATGCCGGCGCTGTTT
>DATGXP010000672.1:0-9826 GCA_035298845.1 Chitinophagales bacterium | reverse complement strand
GGTAAGGCTTGACTTACCCGAGCCAGAAACACCGGTAATAACGATGAATTTGTTTTTGGGTAATTCCACATCCACATTCTTAAGATTGTGCACGCGGGCGCCTTTTATGAAAATTTTTCTTTCGCTCGCTGAAAATTTATTTGGTACTTTCAATTTCTTTTTTTTATCTTCGGTATAACAATCAAAACAAAGACCCTATAGCAATCAACTTTTACTTCACATTTTCTAAGGTTTGCAAATTTAGTTTTTAGGGCTTTTTATTCAAGTAAAATTTAAGTATCGAACTCTCCTCTACTTTGGGTTGTAATTAGTTTTTTCTGGTGGTAACCGCAATGTTACTACTTTAAACAAACAACGCCGCCCACGTTTTACATTTTTAAATTTTTATTAACCAGGATCAGGTTTTCCGTTAAAACCCTTAACAGTTGTTTCTGTTAAAATTAAAGGAGAACCCGAACCGCTAATATTAGTTGCCTATACCAAATATATACGTTTTTTAAACCCTAAAACGTAACCAAATGCGCACTCAATTAATGAGCGATCAGGAACTGGTAGACCAGTACCTCGCAGGCAACGAACTTGCCCTTGAAAGACTAATTGTTCGTCACAAGGACAAAATTTACACATCCATCTACCTTATGGTGAAGGACGAATACCTGGCGGAAGATATTTTCCAGGAGACCTACATTAAGGCGATAGACTTTCTGCGTAAAGGAAAGTATAACGAGGAGGGTAAATTTGCGCCGTGGGTGGCCCGCATTGCGTACAACCTGTGTATAGACCATTTCCGGAAGCTGAAACGCACACCGGGGATTGTTACCAGCGAGGGTGACGATGTGTTTAAATACATGAAGTTTGAAGACACGCCCCACGAGGAGCATGTGCACCTGGAGAAGTTTGAAAGCAAACTGAAAGAGCTGATAGAGCAACTGCCCGAAGAACAAAAAGAGGTAGTGATACTACGCCACTTCTTCAACTTTAGCTTTAAAGAGGTAAGCGATTACACCAAGGCACCTATGAACACCTGCTTAGGCCGTATGCGCTACGCGCTTATAAACCTGAGAAGGTTGATGGAAGAAAATAAGGTGGTGCTGAGATAAGCCCCTCCCATCCCTCCCCTACAGGGGAGGACTTAACAGCCGAAAGGCCAATAAAGATTGTTGTTTTTTAAAATCCGTTCCTGTCGTTTGGGGCGGATTTTTTTATTTTAATACTATGAACATTAGAGAGCTGATACCTAAGCACAAACATGATACGCTAACAGCGGAGAAGCTTAAAGATTATTCTTACGCTGAAATCAAGCCCATAATTCCGGACCTTTTAGAATGGATACAAGACATGAACTGGCCCGTTGCACGACCGGTTGCTGCGTATTTAGAAACATTGACGGAATACATAAGCGAAGACATACTTGAAATACTGAAGGGAGATGATGAAGTATGGAAATATTGGACCATAATGTATTTAGGTGCAGTAACGCAAGACAATGAAGTGCTAAATGAAATCAAACGCATTGCACATAACCCTACAAAAGCCGAAATTATAGATGAAGTTGACGAAGAAGCAAGGCGAATTTTGGAAGAAAGAAATATTTCGTAGACGTTTAAGAATTGTTCCTACTCAAACTCCAGCATCACATGGTTTTTCTCTACGTCGTTGCGCAGGGTTACGTTTACTTTTTTAATTTTTCACCTCATCCTAAATCCTTCTCCTTAAGGAGAGGGCTTTAACTGCCAATGCAAAAATCTATTAATTGATTTTGATTATGCGTTCGCTTTTGGCGTTCTTTTTACCTGATAAGCGGATGGTGTAGAATCCGGATGCAAAGTTGCTACCGTTGAAGGTGGCGTGGTTAAGTCCTACTTCGGCTTTGCCTAAGTTGCTTTTAAGCACTACCTGCCCGCTGGCGTTTACTACTTCCAGCGTAATATCTTCGGCTTTGGCGGCGTTGTATTGCACTATCACCTGGTCGTAAAAAGGGTTAGGGTGTATCATGATGGTAGTGATGTTGCCGGTAAGGTTATTGATGGATGTACTAAGCGAATTGTTAGGTGCCAGTGGCGGATAAGTGTTGGCTGGTGCAGATGCAGAAGCAGCTGTGCGCAAAAACGTTTCTCCATCATTTACATACCACGATGGACCGGCAACAGGCGAATATACCTGTGTTCTTACATCGGTAAAGAAAACGAAATCGCTTTGCACCCGGCTGGCGTTTACATCCAGTATATAGTAGCCATGCTGTGTAAGGTCTACAAACCTAACATGCGGGGCCAGGCCATAAACAGTGATAGGAGTAACCAGCTGTGGTAACTCGTTGCCCGATGATATACTGGGCGTTACAAACTCCACGCCTATTGAATTCTGGCGGGTAGTGTCGGAATAACCCTGCAGGGGCAAATCGTTGGCCCAGGCGGTATGTATATCGCCCGTGAGCACTACAATGTTGTCTATGTTATTATCTAAAATGTGCTTGTAAAGTTTTTCGCGCTCGTAAGGATAGCCATCCCACTGGTCAGAGTTTATCATAACCGGTGTAGGGCCAGAAAAACCCGGCGGTATAATAAGCGGTGTCATTATTACCTGCTGACCAATAATCTGCCAGCGGGCGTTAGATGTATCAAGGTTATTATTTAACCAATCAAACTGTACCGGGCCCACCATAGTGCGGGTTGAGTCGGTAACTACTGAATCGGTAACCGGTATAAACTGCCCGCCGGTAGCTTGCTTAGAGCGGTCATATAAGCGCGTATCAATCATATTAAGACTGATAAGGTTGCCAAAATTAAACTGGCGGAAAATGCGGAAAGTATCGGCCTCATCGGGAAAACGCACCGGTAGCCATTCGTGATAAGCTTTAACTGCATTTGTTTTGCGGGTGTACCAATCGCCATCGTTTACGCCATGGTTTTTAGCCCCGTCGGTGTAGGAGTTGTTTGTGGTTTCGTGGTCGTCCCAAACGCATATCCATGGATACTGCTGGTGAGCGGCCTGCAAATCGGGGTCGAGGTGATATTGCGATTGGCGTATACGGTAATCTACCAGCTCAATTGTTTTTTTAGCCGGTTCATGTATCCTATCTCCCAAAGCTACCTGCAGCGGCCCACCCTCGTAGGTATAGTCGCCAAGGAACAACACCGCATCTACATCATTGCGCTGGCTAAGATGGCGGTGCGCATTGTAAAAGCCATCCTGGTAATCCTGGCAACTGGTAACAGCAAAGCGCAGGTTATTTACCATGCCTACCGGTAAAGTTTTGGTGCGGCCAATAATTGACTTAAGTGTGTCGTAGGTAAAACGGTAATAATACCATGTATTGGGTTGCAGGCCGGTAGCATCCACTTTTATCGTGTAATCAACAGTGCTATCGGTAGCTGCCACACCACTATTTACTACGTTATTAAAATTTGTATCGAGGGCTATTTGCCAGTTTACGTTAACCGGGTCAACGGTAGGGTCGAGCGTGATGCGGGTCCAGAGAATTACTCTATCGGCCAGCGGGTCACCGGAGGCAACACCATGATAGAAAGGATAAAGTTCGGGGTTAAGCTGCGAGCGGCTGGGGTCGTTGGGGCCTCCGGCCTGAGCCCATAAGTTGGCAAACAAAAATACGAGTAACAGGGGGGATAGATTTTTCATACGGTTTGTATTGAGGCCGTAAAGTAGGAATAATTTCTTTAGATGAATGGAGGGTTTAACGTTTAACACCTCTACGATGGATTGAAACCTACAGCAATTTGATAAGCGGATTACAGCTCTGTTTCATACAGACAAAAGTCAGTGCAATACAAATACAAAGGCATTAATAGCTTGTTGATGACAATTATATCTTTGTGGTTCCTAAAAAATATTGAACATGAAATTTGGAACAAAAGCTATACATGCAGGACTTGAGCCGGACCCAGGTACGGGCGCTATAATGACCCCTATTTTTCAAACGTCTACGTATGTGCAGGAGTCGCCGGGTAAGAATAAAGGATATGGTTATGCGCGAGGTAAGAACCCAACACGGGTAGCGCTTGAGAAAAACATAGCAGCGCTGGAAGATGGCAAACACTGTGTGTGTTTTAGCAGCGGCATGGGCGCTACCGATGCAGTAATAAAATTACTTAGCCCCGGCGATGAGGTAATAACCGGTGATGATTTGTATGGGGGCAGCTACCGTATGTTTACCAAAATATATGAACCGTTTGGTATTAAGTTCCATTTTATAGACATGACGGATGTAAACAACATCAGCAAGTATGTGAATGAAAAAACAAAGCTGATATGGGTAGAAACTCCTACAAACCCTACTATGCAGATAGTAGATATAGAGGCCTGTGCCAAAATAGCCAAGGCTAACAATATACTGCTGGCGGTAGACAATACATTTGCTTCGCCTTATTTGCAAAATCCACTTTTACTGGGTGCCGATATTGTGATGCACAGTGTAACCAAATACCTGGGCGGGCACAGCGATGTAGTAATGGGTGCGCTGATAGTAAATGACGATAAGCTGCACGAGCGCTTGTATTTTATACTAAACAGCTGCGGTGCTAACCCGGGGCCGATGGATTCGTTCCTGGTGCTGCGGGGTATTAAAACCCTGCACCTGCGCATGGAGCGCCACTGCTTCAATGGCCGGAAGATTGCCGAGTATTTGAAGACGCACCCGCGCATAGAAAAAATTTATTGGCCGGGTTTTGAAGACCACCCTAACCATGCTATCGCCAAAAAGCAAATGAAAGATTTTGGGGGTATGATATCAATAGTATTAAAGGGTGCTTCGCTGGATGATACATTTAAGTTTGCTTCATCGTTCCATGTGTTCTCTCTGGCAGAATCGCTGGGCGGAGTGGAATCGTTGATTAACCACCCGGCTACTATGACCCATGCTTCGGTGCCGAAGGCTGAGCGCGAAAAGGTGGGCGTGGTAGATAACCTGCTACGCCTAAGTGTGGGGGTAGAAGATGTAGAGGACCTGCTGGAAGATTTGAAGCAGGCACTTGGATAAATACACGTTGCTATAAAGCGCACGAATAATATAGTACATAACTACCAACGGCCGAGCTATGTTAGTCCGGCCGTTGGTAGTTATGTATTAGGCTTTGAGATAATAGGTTTTAGAAACATACTTTTGATGAAGCTATGCCTCAGCTCTTTCTTTTAGCTTATTGTTCATAGCTATAAAACCGTTGCGGGTTTGTTCGCCGATTTGTTTCATAATAAGGCCGGCCAGTAAACCGCTAAACTCTTCGCCGTGAATAAACTTCACCTGCGTGTCGCTTATCTTCTCTATTGCAAACTTATGCTGGCCATTAAATAAGCCCGGTATAGGCAGGCTACCCAGCCATTCAAAAGTTTTGTGCTTGTCAAGTGTTACTACTTTGGGTTTAAATACCGAAGTGCCCTTGCCGTTATTGAGAACCACTTTAAGTTTAGCTCCTAAAGCCTGCTCTCCTTCAATACTTTTTACAAATGGGTTCCATTGGCTGTATTTTTCAAAATCCATTAATACGTTCCATACTTTTTCTGCCGGGGCATTGATGATGATTTCTGTTTGTAAGGCTGTCATGTTGTTTGATTTTATGATGCAAACGTAAGGGGTGGCAAATGGCATTTCATTATCAAAAGATAATAAAACTAAACCTACGAAATTCGTTTGCGTATTCTACTAAGCGATACCGGTGTAACACCTAGGTAAGAAGCTATCATGTGCTGCGGCACGCGCTCTAATATTTCCGGCCGCTGTTGCAGCATATTCATATATCTCTCTTCGGGGGAATCGAGTATAAATGATGAGGCCCGGCGTTGCAACATAATAAAAGCCATCTCGGCAATTGCCTTTGAAAAAATGTGGAACTTAGGATAAGTCTGTATCAACTCATCCAGGCGCTGCTTGCTTAGCACCAGCAATTCGCAACCCTCCAGCGTATCTATAGCCTGACGGCTGGGCGTTTGCAGCAGAAAGCTTTCAAGCGAGGCAATAAAACTATTCTCGAACATAAAGTTGGCGCTTATCTCCTCGCCTTCTTTCTCAAAATACAGACGGGCTGCACCTTTATTAATAAAGTAAGCTTCGCGGCTTACATCGCCCACCCGCACCAGGTTAAATTTTTTGGGCACCGAGCGGAAAACGAAAATACCGGTAAAGGCATCCCACTCTTTTTGATTAAGAGTAAGCATTTTATTTACCTGCTGGTGTAGCTGGCTGAATATGGGTTCGGTTTTCATAGCCTGAAAATACTACAAGCAGAGAAATTCTCTTTTTTACTTTAGTCGCACTAAACATGCACCCGAAAGAATTACAGATAAAAGATTTTACTTACGATTTACCGGAGGAGCGCATTGCACGCTATCCTCTGGCTGAAAGGGATTTAAGCAAGCTGCTTATTTATAGTAATGGACAAATTGCAGAGGACGTTTACAAAAATGTAAGCGAACATATACCGGCCAAATCCTTATTGGTGTTTAATAATACGCGCGTAATACCAGCACGCTTATTTTTTAAAAGCGCAACCGGTGCCAAAATTGAAATATTTTGCTTAGAGCCTGCCGGAGAAACCGACCTGGTTTCGGTAATGGGTCGCACTAAATGCGTGCGCTGGAACTGCCTGGTGGGTCGTGCAAGCAAATGGAAGGAGAAAGTATTACATCATAAAACAAACGATTTTACGCTCAGCGCCGAAATTATAGAGCGCACCAGTGATGCATTTGTAATTGAGTTCAGCTGGCAGCCCGAAGCATTAACCTTTGCAGAGATACTGGACAAAACGGGTATGATGCCCATACCCCCTTATCTTAAGCGCGATAGTGAAGAATTGGATTTAAGCCGCTATCAAACAGTATATGCAAAGTATGAAGGCTCGGTAGCAGCGCCTACGGCTGGTTTACATTTCACCAAGGCCATTTTTAACTCATTACAGGCTAAAAACATAACCTCAGCTGAAGTTACCCTGCATGTAGGGGCGGGCACTTTTAAGCCCGTTAAAAGCGAAACTATCGAGCAGCATGAAATGCATGCGGAGGTAATAGATGTAACAGTAGAATTACTGCAAAAAATAGTAGCGGCATTAAAGACTTCCGAGGTTGTAAAAACCTGGGATGCTGCACCAAAGATTATTGCTGTGGGCACCACCTCTCTGCGAACTATAGAGTCGCTGTACTGGATGGGCCTAAAGGCTTTGCAAAAACCGGATATCACCCTGGAAGAACTTGAAATAAAACAGTGGGATGTTTATGATGGTGGCTTACAAGAGACAGAACCCGTAGCTGCGCTGAATGCCCTAATAGGCTGGCTGCAAAAAAATGAAACAGATAGATTGATTTGCAAAACACAAATATTAATTGCGCCCTCTTACAAACTCAAAATAGCATCTGCCCTTATCACCAATTTTCACCAGCCCAACTCTACGCTCTTACTTTTAGTGGCAGCCATAGTTGGCGATGACTGGAAGAAAATTTACAGCCACGCCTTACAAAATAATTTTCGTTTTCTCAGCTACGGCGATGGCAGTTTGCTGTTTGCATAACACTAACTTCCGAAGTCTGCTTACTGAATTGTGGCTATGTTACAATTAAAACATGCGTGTAATCACAGGTTATAAACCCAGAAAATTTTTAAACCCTGCCGGCAAAAAAAATCCCTGCCGCACTTACGTGGGCAGGGATTGTATAAAATCTGACTATTCTAATCTTATCTCAACAAGGTAAAAGCACCTTGCTCCTGAATTGTTTTGTCTGTGCCCGGGTTAGCTTCATCCGGTGTTCTTACAGTAATGTAATAGATGTAAGTGCCGGCAGGCTGATCCTGGCCCTTGAATTTACCATCCCAATCTTCTGGCGTGTTGTGAACTATCTGTCCCCAACGGTTGTAAATTCTGAATTCAGTAACTGTAAGGCCTACGCTGGTGCCATCGAATGGACCATAAGTATCGTTTTTACCATCGGCGTTAGGCGTAAATGCATTTGGCATTTTCAGCTTGCCGTTTACAATTACCACTACAGAATCTGAAGCCTGGCAACCTTCTACACCATCTTCGCTTACTACCAGGTAGTATACGGTATTGGCGCTTACTGTAGCCAGCGGGTTATTGCAGCTATCGCAGCTTAAGCCGGTAGCCGGTGTCCAAACATACACAGGGTTTACAAAGTTCTGAGCATCTACGGTAATCTGATTGCCTACCTCAGCTGCTGTAATAATTGTATCAGGTGTAGCGTTTACAAACAGCTGGGCCGGTTGCTCAACCACTGCATCCAGTGTATCCAAACATCCATACTTGTTGCTTACCACTACTGTGTGGTTACCTGCGCCCACACCGGTAAAGATGCTATCGGTCTGGAACTGGCCACCATCTAATGAGTAAGTATAAGGCCCGTTAGCCATAGTAGTAGGAGTTATGGTTATACCCCCATTATTAAAGTTATCGCCGAAGCAACTTGTAGAGTCGGTAGTTACATCAAAAGTCTGGTTAGCCGCACCTGCTTCAACAAAGAAGAAGCCTGATATAGAACAACCCAGAGAGTCGGTTAATGTGAAGTTATATGTACCGGTTGCAAATGTGTTTGTATAAGCAGTATCGGCACCTACCATCGACAATGTAACTGTAATGTTTTCTGAAGGGATAGAAACAGTAATAGGACCGGTTCCACCTCTTGGAGTTAATATTTCAGTACCAAATCCAAGGTCTGCACAGCTAGGCTGGTTAACCTGCGAGTTGTAAGATATTGCCGGTGATTGGCCTATAATAAAGCTTGTACTGGCGGTGCAACCATTAGCATCGGTTACTGTAACCAACACAATACCTACAGGCAAGCTGTCGATAGTTGGAGTAGTCTGATTATCGTTCCACTCATAAGTGTAGTTAGGTGTTCCTCCGCTGGCTACTGCTGTTGCCACACCTTCTTCGCTTCCAAAACATAGTAAAGAGGTTGCATTAATTACTACAGTTAATGCAGCAGGCTCGGTTACTGTATAGCTTGCAGTAGCCGAACAGCCACCTTGCTCTACAGCGCTAACGACATAAGTTCCTGCAGTAAGGCCGGTAGCAGTTGCACCAATTTGTTGCGGTACTGTGCTCCAGGTATATGTTATAATACCCGAACCGCCGGTAGCGCTGGCTGTAATGCTGCCGTTGGCGCCGCCGTTGCACGATGCGTTATTTATAACAGGGCTACCAAATACAAGTGGACCGCCCGTAGCACCTGCTACAGTGTATGGACCACCGGTAGTGCTACAGTTGTTAGCATCACGAACCGTTACACTATAAGTACCTGCCTGTACGTTGGTAGCAGGGTTGCCGTTCAGGCCACCGCTCCACTGATACGTATAAGCACCAGTACCACCGGTTACGGTAAGTGTAATACTGCCTGCAGAGGCACAAGATCCATCCACAACGGTTGTATCGGTAATTACTACAGCGGTAGGTTCGGTAATAGTGTACGTACCCGAAGCTGAACAGGTGCTGGCATCCACTACAGTTACATTGTATGTGCCGGCACTTAAACCATCGGCAGTGCTATCGATGCTTATATTAGGCGACCATACGTATACATAAGGAGCAGTGCCGTTGGTTATTACTACATGTACACTTCCATCAGCAGCACCATTGCAGGTCACATTGGTAACTACAGTGCTGCCAAGGGTGATTGAGTTGGAAGGCACGTTATAAGTAGCTGAGGTACTGCATCCGTTCGCGTCTGTTACGGTTAATGTTACAGTGCCACCGCTTATGCTGTCGGCTACGTTACCGCTATCGCCGTTAGACCAGTCGTAAGTAAGGACACCGGTTCCACCGGTAGCAATTACAGTTACAGTGCCACCTACTGTGCAGGTAGCCGGTGTAAT
>DATGXP010000671.1:0-2553 GCA_035298845.1 Chitinophagales bacterium | reverse complement strand
CCCGCGCTGGTGAACACAATCTTTACGCCTTCTTCTATTATGATAGCCATGTGCTTATCAATATCAGGGTATAGCAGGGGCACGTTTACACCAAAGGGTTTATCGGTGGCGGCTTTGCACTTCTGAATGTTATCGCGCAGTATGTCGGGGTACATGCTGCCGCTGCCTATAATGCCCAGGCCGCCGGCATTGCTTACGGCGCTGGCCAGTTGCCAGTCGCTACACCAGATCATACCGGCTTGTATAATGGGATATTGTATTCCGAATAGTTGGGTGATTCTGTTGCTCATATAAAACAGTTGAGATAAAAGTTTATTCGAATTGTTTGTTGTAGGCCGCTACATGGTGCGGAAACTCTTCTTCGTAAAAGGGATACTCCACACCGGCAATATCGAGGGTGAAAACATCAGCATCCATACCCGATACCGAAAGCGAGGTGCCGGCTATTTCTACACCGGTGGGGCTTATAACCCGCAGGCCCGGCAGGTGCGGGGTAGATAGCAGCCTGTCAGTAGCGTTATCGGCCAACAGGTGCAGGTTATGCTGCTGACAGTAAGCTTTAAAAAAATCGTAGCCCGAGGTGATAGCATCGAACTTGATTTCGCCAAACACCACACCCATAGGGGCATCGTGGGCCTCTAAAAGCGTGGTGCCTATCTGGGTTCCATCCAGCAGTATGTTGTAAACTTTGGGTGTCATGTAAGCCGGTTAATCATTCTTTTCTCCGCGCAGGTCCAGCTCGGTGTTATCGCCTATGTTCAGGCTCTGGCTAAGGCCGCGCACCATGGTATCGCTGCCTATAAGCGATGAGTGGAGCACCACATTCTCCAGCTTGCTGAACGAGCCCACTATGGAGTTTTTGATAACCGAGAAGTTTATCTCGGTATTCTCGCCTATAGATACATTGGGGCCAATGATGGAATTTTTGATACGTGCACCTGCGGCTATCTGCACCGGTGGCACTATAATAGAGTTATCGCTGGTGCCTTTGTTACCGGCTTTATCGCCCAGCTTTTTGAGAAGTATGCAGTTAGTCTCCAGCAGTATATCTTTTTTACCTACATCGTACCAGCTCTCTATTTTATGGCTCTTGAACTTAACACCATCTTTAATCATCTTCTGCAGGCCATCCGTCAGGTAAAACTCGTTGTTGTTGCGCAGGTTGTTGGTTATGTTATAATCCAGCGCATCGAAAAGCTTAGCGGTTTCTTTTATAAAGTAAAAGCCCACCAGCGCCATGTTGCTTTTGGGTATCATGGGTTTCTCCTCTACCTTTTTGATAAAACCCTCGGCATCTATCTCGGCCACACCAAAGGTGCGGGGGTCGTCAACTTTTTTTACCACTAAGGTGCTGTGCTGCTCGGCCAGTATCTTCTTAATATCAATATCTACAATGGTATCGCCCAGGTGTATTACCAGTTCTTTGTTAAGGTCCAGCGCATCTTTGGCCATCCAGATGGCGTGGCCCAGGCCTTCGCGCTGCTCCTGCTGCACAAATTTGGCGTTAAGGTCGGGGTAGTTTTTCTCTACAAACTCTTTAATCTTTTCGCCCAGGTAGCCTATTACAAATACAAAATCGGTGATGCCGTTTTCTACCAGTTCATCTATAATAAAACTGAGGATGGGTTTGCCGGCTACCGAGATAAGTACTTTGGGTTGGGTGTAAGTAAGGGGGCGTAAGCGGGTACCGGCCCCCGCAACAGGGATAATGGCTTGCATGGATTGGAAAAATTAAAGGGCGAATATAATACTTGGAAGGTTGCGGGTGGTGAATGTTTTACCTCACCCTGAACCGCCACCCCCTACTCCCCTTCCCGCCAAGTCGGGATGAAACAAAAGGGGGAACTAACAGCCAATACATTGGTTGAAACCAACGGCAATGAGATAGGGTGATATTCAAAAAAAAGGAATAACAGCAAAGTATGGGTAAGCTATTTATATTAGCTTTTTAAACAACAGATTGATGCTACCCAACTCTACCCACACACCCGATGATATTACTGTATTGGTACTGGATGATGACCCGCACCTGCGGGCGCTGCTGGTATACCAGGTGAAGAAAACGGGCTTTAAAACCGTAGAGGCCGACACTGTAAAAGCAGCACTGCATATACTGGAAACCCAAGCCATAAACCTGGTGCTGACGGATGTGATGTTGCCCGATGGCAATGGAGTGGAGCTTACGCGCATGATAAAAACCGCTTACCCCCTGATAGAGGTAATTGCCATAACCAGCGAGGGACGCATAAGCGATGGGGTGCAGGCCATTAAGAACGGGGCATTCGATTACCTTGAAAAGGGCTCGGATAATCACCGGTTGCCGCCGCTGCTTACCGGTGCTGCCGAAAAACACCTGCTGCAAAGCCAGCTAAAGCAGCTGGATGAAAAGGTGGAGGACCTAAATACAGAAGCCAATCGAAAGGACCTGATAGCCGAGAATGCCAAACAACTTGAAAAGGCATCGCTGATATTGAAAGCGCTTCAGTCGCCGCTGCGGCAGCGCATACTGCACCTGATGTTTACCCGCGGGCAGGTTACCGTAACCGAAGTTTA
>DATGXP010000670.1:0-4822 GCA_035298845.1 Chitinophagales bacterium | reverse complement strand
CCAAGCCAAACTCCTTAGGGCCGCTATCGGTTACCATTCGCATTACCTTTTTGCGTATCGCATCAGGTTCGTCTTCCAGGTATATGCAGGTGCTTTCGGGCTTGCTCTTGCTCATTTTGCCTTCGCCATCCAGGCTGGGCACATTCACCAGCTTTTCGCTGAACGAAAAAGCCTCGGGCTCCGGAAACAAGTCTACCTTATACAGGTTGTTGAAACGGCGTACAAAATCGCGCATCATTTCTACATGCTGTTGCTGGTCTTTACCCACAGGTACACGGGTAGCCTTATGTATAATTACATCCACCGTCATCAGCACGGGGTAGGTCAATAGCCCGGCGTTTACGTTGTTGGGCTGGTCGCGCACTTTTTCTTTAAAAGTAGCTTCCCTCTCCAGCTCGCCAAGGTAGGCGTGCATATTAAATATAAGGTACAGCTCGGGTATTTGCGGCACATCGCTTTGCAGGTACAGGGCGCATTTGTTAGGGTCCAGGCCGCAGGCAAGGTATATCAGGGCAATGTTTTTGCTTTTTTCGCGCAGGTCGGCAGCGTTGGGGTGGGTGGTAAGCGAGTGGTAATCGGCTACAAAAAAGTAACCGTTAAAGATGTCCTGCATCTTTACAAAATTTGCCACCGCGCCAAAGTAATTCCCCAGGTGCTGCTTGCCCGTAGGGCGCACGCCGCTTACTGCTATTGGTTTTTTATCCGTCATTGCTTAATGTTATGGGCTAAATGTAAAGCAATAGTATAAATTCACTATGCTTATTGTTTTTATTTTAGCGCGCCGAAAATAATTAAAGGAATGAAATGCGTAATAGCTGGCATAAAAGCAGCGCATAAATTGATACAGTATGAAAATAGATGACGAATTGGTTGACCGCCTTGCCGAGCTTTCTAAATTAGAATTTGACCAACAGGCAAAAGAGGGTATTAAGAAGGACTTACAGAAAATTCTCAACCTGGTTGAAAAACTGGAAGAAGTAAATGTAGATGGGGTAGAGCCTCTTATTTACATGACCGATGAAAAGAACGTGCTGCGCAAAGATGTAGTAGCCGATACAGTAAGCAAGGAAGAGGCACTGCAGAATGCCCCACAGCGCGATAGCGATTATTTTAAAGTGCCTAAAGTGATAACCAAGTAATGAGCAGGAGAGGAGTACTGGCTATTATATTATTGCTATTCGCCGGCGGCATTTTTGCGCAAACCGATTCGGTGGCCATGCGTCTGCAAGGCTTAAAAGAACTATACGAGCACAAAAAAATCTCTCTCGAAAAATACCAGGAGTTATCCAAACAGTTATTACGCCCTGCCGAGGTCGCTCAACCAGCTGCTCCGGCAGTAGTAATACCCGATGCGGTATTTGATACTGCTACCGTTGCCCGTACCGAAGAGTATTGTATGCTGGTAGGCACCGCCAAATTGTTTAGTACTAAAGTTTCTATCGAAATCGATTACGGGCAAAAGAAAAAACTATACGGCGATAACCGGTTTAAAGATTCCGGCGGCAAGTTAGTGGCATTTGACAGCATGGTAGATGCACTTAATTTTATGAATAGCAAGGGTTGGGAGTTGTATGCCGCTTATCCTATGGCCAGTCAAATGGGGAGCGCTTATCATTATCTTTTAAAACGAAAAATTGTATCTAAATAGACTATCCAGTGGCTTCACCAATAATTGAGATTAAGAATATTAAGAAGGAATATGTTATGGGCCTGCAAACTATTGCGGCGCTTAAAGATGTATCGCTTTCTATTAATAAGGGAGAGTATGTGGCGCTGATGGGCCCATCAGGTTCAGGCAAGTCTACACTTATGAATATTTTAGGCTGTCTCGATTCGCCAAGTTCGGGTTCTTATATACTGAATAGTATAGAAGTGGCCAGCATGACAGATGATGAGCTGGCCCGCGTGCGCAATCAGGAAATTGGCTTTATCTTTCAAACCTTTAACCTGCTCCCACGTTTAACTGCACTCGAAAACGTGGCCCTGCCTATGGTATATGCCGGCATGAGCAAAGCCGACAGAACTAAGCGCGCCGAGGAGGTAATGCGCATGGTGGGCCTGCAAGACCGTATGACCCACAAGCCCAACGAGCTTTCGGGCGGACAGCGCCAGCGGGTAGCTATTGCACGGGCACTGGTTAATAACCCATCTATCATACTTGCCGATGAGCCAACCGGTAACCTCGATACCAAAACATCATACGAAATTATGGCTATTATGGAAGATATCAGCAAGCAGGGCAACACTGTAATTATTGTAACGCACGAAGAAGATATAGCCAAACATGCCCGCCGCATTTTGCGCCTGCGCGATGGATTGATTGAAACGGATGTAGAAAACGTACCGGTAATGGCAAGTGCTCATTAGTAGCATACATACAATAAGTTTAACAACATAATGAGCAGCCGCTTTTTAATAGTTTGCCTTTTCGCATTCTGTGCAGGTGTTTTAAGTGCTGCTGTAAAACCCATTTATCTTTTCAAAAACAGAACGGATGGATACAAAATGTATCGCATTCCTGCATTGGTAAAAACAAACAGTGGCAGGCTGTTGGCTTTTTGCGAAGGCCGCCAAAGCCTGTTTGACCATGGCGATATCGACCTCGTTTTAAAAACATCAGATGATGGCGGCCATACCTGGAGTAAGCTACAACTGGTGTGGAACTACGGTAAGCACACCTGCGGCAATCCTGTGCCTGTAGTAGATGCTGCTACAGGCAATGTAATAGTGGTAGCCACTTTAGATAATGATAGTGTGTTTGTATTGCGTTCGGCCGATGAGGGTAAAACATGGAGCGCACCACAGAATATTACCGCCAGTGTAAAGCCTGCTAACTGGCAATGGTATGCCACCGGCCCTGTGCACGGCATTCAGTTAAAACAAGCGCCTTATACCAACCGCCTGGTAGTGCCGTGCAATCATACGGTTGCCGGTGGGTCTGCGCATATTTCCCATGCTATATACTCCGACGATGGCGGCGCTAACTGGGTATTGGGGCAGGGCGTAATGCCTGAAGGTACAGATGAATGCACCGTTATAGAGTTAACTACAGGAGAATTGATGCTTAACATGCGTACCAACGGGCGCACACAACCCTTTAGGAAAAAGACAATGAGTAGCGATGGTGGCAAAACATGGACGTCGGCAAAGTATGAGCCTTTGTTGCCCGAACCTGTATGCCAGGGTAGCTTGCTCCGGTATAGTTTTAGCCCCGGAGCAATCCTGTTTTTAAACCCTGCACATAAGACCCAGCGCAAAAGTCTTACACTTTCAATTAGCTATAGCGAAGGCAAAGCATGGGAGCGTAGCGTAAGCGTAAATAAAGGTAAAAGCGCTTACAGCGATATGGCGGTGCTGAACAATGGTGCCCTGTTATGTGTTTATGAAACAGGAAAAATATTACCATACTCGGGCATAGTATTTCAATCAATACCCATAGATAGTATTCTCCCGCCAACACCATAATACAATTACGCTTTTATCAATTACTTTTACAACACATGAAAATTTATACCAAAACCGGCGATATAGGCGAAACATCTTTATTTGGTGGTCGCCGCGTGCTTAAGAGCGAACTGCGGATAGAAACCTACGGCACTGTAGATGAACTAAATAGCTGGATAGGCCTGCTGCGTGATGTGCAAACGGATGCGGCTACCAAAGAACTGCTGAAAGAAATTCAGGACCGTTTGTTTACACTGGGCGCCACCCTTGCCGCCGACCCGGATAACAGTAAACTAAAGCACCCCGACCTGCACGAAAGCGATATAGAACTGCTGGAGAAAGCGATTGATAAAATGGATACTGAACTAGAACTACTCCGCCACTTTGTATTGCCCGGCGGACACGTTTATGTATCGTATTGCCACCTGGCCCGTACCGTGTGCCGTAGGGCCGAGAGGCTTTGTGTTGCTCTGCACCATAGCGCAAACAGCGCTGGGGCTACCAACCCCGAAGAACTTATTGCTATTAAATACCTAAACCGGTTAAGCGATTACCTTTTTACCCTCAGCCGCAAAATGGCTAAAGACCTGAATGCCGAAGAAGTTAACTGGATACCGAGGAAAAACAGCTAAGTGTGTTCAATGGCATTCTAGTCTATAATGCTTCCTGGCCGTTGATTGAAATCAACAGCACTTTGATAAAAGTAACAAGTACATTTTTTTAATGGCGGACTGAAAGTCCGCGTGCATTTAATGGACTTCTAGTCCATGATAAATAGATATTCCGCTTATCAGGCTGCCAGTGGTTTCAACCACTGGTGATAGGCCGTTGATTAAAATGAACGGCAGGTGATAAAAGGAAGGTGCTTTTTGGATATAGGGCTTCCTGACGTGTAATATGCCTTCACGACATAGATGCATTTCAATTTAGTAGAGCGTTAATCGCTTTATAAATACAGAATCAGGAATTAGCTGTTTATGTATTGAGGTAGCAATCATTGTAATGGTAAGGTCCTTTTTTGCTACAATTATCTTTATAGGCAGTGCTTCCATTTTTTCATAAATAACATTGTAGCTACTAGCTTTCTGCTTTTCGTACCATTTGGAATTTATAGGAAATTCCGGGTTGAAATAATAAGATGCTTTACGCAAGGGATTGTCTTTTAAGTCATCTGATTCCACCGTAAGTATATCACAATCATAGTTCAGAACCCTTTCCTTGCTTTTCTCAATCCCAATTTTTTTTAGTTTTTCATTTATACCCCCTAAATTAATATTTATCAATGTATCTATGTGACTATATTGCATGCGCAGTATGTTCGATTCTACCTCATATAAATTCATTTTAAGCAAAGTCCCATTAAAAAGTTGAACATAGT
>DATGXP010000669.1:0-4392 GCA_035298845.1 Chitinophagales bacterium | reverse complement strand
AAAACAATTGCTTGCTATAAACGGTGTGGGTCAGGGTGAATACGATTTGGCAGCTACACAACTCGCCGGTATATTGGCAGATATGGAGTATACCCGGGCACAGATTTCTAAAACGGAAATACGCGCACCTTTTAATGGTGTGGTGGGTTTAAAGAGCGTAAGCCTTGGTGCTTATGTATCACCTACTATTCCTATTGCTACACTGCAACAGATAGACCAGCTAAAGGTTGACTTCACCATTCCCGAAAAATACTCATCTACGGTGGCCAAGGGCGATGCGCTTAAGTTTACAGTAGATGGCTATACGCAAACCTTTACGGCTAAAGTATTCGCTATCGAGCCACGTATAGATGAATCTACCCGTACAATTAGAGTACGCGCTATGGCACAGAACAGCGGCGCTAAATTGTTCCCCGGTGCATTTGCAAAAATTGATTTAGGACTGAAAAGTATAGAAGGGGCGCTGATGGTACCCACCCAATGCGTAATACCGGGGGCACGCAGCAAATCGGTAATTGTGGTTAAAGATGGCAAAGCCAATTTTACAAAAGTTGAAACCGGTATCCGCAACGAAACCTCTATACAAATTACCAGCGGTATAGAAGTAGGGGATACTATAGTGGCTACTGCTTTAATGTACGTGAAACCCAACAGCGGTGTTAAGGTGGTAAAGGTGATAGAGTAGTTTATTAAACCACATAGGCTGATACCAGGCAAAGTGGTGTGGTTGTTAAGGGTTCATGTTCCAAGCGCCCACGAGAACATAAATGTATTATCTCGTTGTTTTTAAAAGTTATTAAATGAGTTTACCAAGTTTAAGTTTAAAACGCCCAGTATTAGCCATTGTAATGAGCATTGTAATAGTGCTGTTTGGCGTAATTGGCTTTAAGTTTCTGGGCGTGCGCGAGTTTCCGAGTATAGACCCACCTACCATCACTGTACGCACCAACTATACCGGCGCCAACTCTGATGTAATAGAGTCGCAGATAACCGAGCCGCTGGAAAAAGCAGTGAATGGTATAGAAGGTATCCGCACAATTTCATCTTCCAGCAACCAGGGGTCCAGCATAATTACAGTAGAGTTTAACGTAGGCTATAACCTGGAAGCTGCCGCTAACGATGTGCGCGATAAAGTGTCGCAGGCCGTGCGCCAGTTGCCGCAGGATATAGATGCCCCACCGGTAGTTACCAAGGCCGATGCCAATAGCGATGCCATTATAAGTATGACGGTGCAGAGCAATACCCGCAACCAATTGCAGGTAAGCGATTATGCCAGTAACGTACTGCTGGATAAGCTGCAAACCATACCCGGCGTAAGTAACGTACAAATATGGGGCGAGAAAAAATATGCCATGCGTATCTGGGTAAAACCTATGCAGCTGGCGGCATATAATCTTGCCTTCTCCGATATCGAAGCCGCACTAAACCGCGAGAATGTTGAGCTGCCTGCCGGTAAAGTATACGGCAACAGTACCGAGCTTACTGTAAAAACATTTGGCCGTCTTACCACCGAACAGGATTTTAACGACCTGATAATAAAAGCTGACAATAACCGGGTAATACGCATGCGCGATGTAGCCGAAGTACTGTTAGGCGCAGAAAACGACGAAACCATACTAAAGGAAAGCGGCATACCTATGGTGGCGCTGGCATTGGTACCGCAACCAGGTTCTAATTATATCGAAATAGCTGATGAGTTTTATAAGCGATATGAGCAGATAAAGAAAGATGTGCCTTCGGATATTCAATTGAACATTGCACTGGATTCTACCAAATTTGTTGAGCGCTCAATAGAAGAAGTAGGCGAAACACTAGCCATTGCCTTTTTACTGGTGGTGCTTATCATTTATCTGTTTTTTCGTAACTGGCTTATTGCTATACGACCGCTTATAGATATACCGGTATCGCTTATCGGTGCTTTCTTTATTATGTATGTGGCGGGGTTCAGTATCAATATACTTACGCTACTGGCTATTGTACTGGCTACCGGATTGGTGGTAGATGATGGCATTGTGGTGACCGAGAATATCTTTAAGAAGATAGAGGAAGGCATGGGTGTGCGCGAAGCAGCCGAGAAAGGCTCTAACGAGATTTTCTTTGCGGTAGTAGCTACCAGTATCACGCTGGCAGTGGTGTTTTTGCCTATCGTTTTCCTGCAAGGCTTTGTGGGCAGTTTGTTCCGCGAGTTTGGAATCGTGCTGGCCGGGTCGGTGCTTATATCGGCTTTTGTGTCCCTCACGCTTACACCGGTGCTTAACGTATTACTTTCTACCAACAATACCGAGCATGGCTGGTTCTACAAAAAAACTGAACCCTTCTACCAGGCCATGGACGATGGCTACCGTTCTACACTTACCTCGTTTATGAAACGCAAACTGGTAGCTATTCCTATAGTAGTGGTTTGTTTTGGAGCTATTGTTTTATTCGGCAAGGTGTTGCAAAGCGAGTTGGCACCGTTGGAAGACCGCAGCCTTTTTCGTATGAGTATTTCGGCACCCGAAGGCACCTCGTACGACTACATGGAAAATTATACCGACCGTATTGTAAAATTCATGCTCGATTCTATACCCGAAAAAAAGATAGTATTGAATGTAGTAGCACCGGGCTTTGCGGGTAGTGGTGCTGTAAATACCGGCTTTGTGCGTGTAGCGCTAAAAGACCCTAAAGACCGCGAACGCACACAGCAGCAGATTGTAAACATGGTAAACCGCAACACAGGCCGGTTTAACGAAGGCAAGCTGTTTGCCATACAAGAGCAAACTATTTCGGTGGGCCTTGCAGCGCGTACATCGCTACCGGTGCAGTTTGTAATACAAACCATGAACTTCGATTCGCTCCGCTCTAAGCTGCCGCTGTTTTTAGAAGAAGCCAACAAGAGTAAGGTGTTTCAAGGGGTAGATGTCAATTTGAAATTCAACAAGCCCGAGCTGCAAATAACAGTTGACCGCTTAAAGGCTGCCGAACTTGGCATAAGCGTACGCGAAATATCGCGCACCCTGCAATTAGCGCTAAGCGCCGGCCGCCTGGGTTACTTTATAATGGGCGGCAAACAATACCAGGTAATTGCACAAGTAGACCGCGATAACCGCGACCAGCCCCTCGACCTAAAATCTTTTTTTGTGCGTAACAGCAAAGGCGAATTGATACAGTTGGATAACGTGGTAAAGCTGGAAGAGCAAAGCAGCCCGCCTCAGTTGTATCACTATGCCCGTTATAAAAGTGCTACTGTGTCGGCAGGCCTTGCACCAGGCTATACAGTAGGCGATGGTATTGCTGAAATGGAAGCTATTAAGGCGCGGGTACTGGACGATACTTTCTCTACAGAGCTTACCGGTTCATCGCGCGATTTTGCCGAGAGTTCATCTAACACATCATTTGCATTTGGGCTGGCACTTATACTTATCTTCCTCATTCTTGCCGCACAGTTCGAAAGTTTTATAGACCCTATTATTATAATGGTTACTGTGCCGCTGGCGGTAGCCGGTGCCTTGCTGTCGCTCTGGATGTTTAATCAAACATTGAACATCTTTTCGCAGATTGGTATTATCATGCTTATAGGGCTGGTTACCAAAAACGGTATATTAATAGTGGAGTTTGCCAACCAGAAAATTGAAGCCGGTGAGGACCGTATATCGGCAGTAATTGATGCCGCTGCTTCACGCCTGCGTCCAATCTTAATGACCACACTTGCAACAGCACTGGGTGCATTGCCTATTGCCCTTGCGTTGGGTGCCGGTGCACAAAGCCGCGTATCGTTGGGTATAGTGGTTATTGGTGGGCTTATGTTTTCCCTTATACTCACTCTGTTTGTTATACCTGCTATGTATATTCTTATACCCGGTGCTATTAAAGGCACATGGGCTTTTATTAGAAGAAAGAAACCGGCAGCCGCTGCAATGGTTTTATTGTTGTTGCCTGTTTCATCTATAGCTACAGCACAGGAAACACTTACGGTAGAGCAGGCTGTAGAAATTGCGTTGAAGAATAACTTTGATATACAGATAGCGCGCAATAATGCCGATATAGCCGATAAGAATAACACCGTGGGTAACGCCGGTATGTTGCCAACAATTAATGCCACACTTACCGATAACTTAACCTACAATAACCTTAACCAACGCTTTACCGATGGGCGGGAGATAAATACTACCGGTGTAGTGGGGAATAACGTAGGTGCTGGTGTAGCACTTAACTGGACCATATTTGACGGCCTACGCATGTTTGCCACAAAAGGCAAACTAAAACGACTGGAGCAAATAGGAGAGCTGCAGTTTAAAGATGAAATGCAAACTGTGGTAGCCAATGTAATAACTACGTATTATGATGTAGTGAGGGCCCAGCAGCAATTCCGGGCTATAGATTCGGCTATTAGTATATCAAACGAACGCGTTA
>DATGXP010000668.1:0-2367 GCA_035298845.1 Chitinophagales bacterium | reverse complement strand
AATTTATCCTAATTTTCGCCCCATGGTGTTTTAGCTGACTCCGCAGATGCTCGCGAAGCAGAGCTTGAGCCAGTGCGGACTCTGCGGGCATGGCCACAACGTAAAAGATCGCCTAAATCCCCTATCTTCCATCAACACAAAAACCAACCGCTTGAAATTTGTAGCTATATCCGATACGCATGGTTTGCACGGGCAGTTGACTGTTCCCGATGCAGATACGGTGATACATGCCGGAGACTTTTGCATGCGCGGAACAATGGCAGAGGCAGAGAGTTTTCTTACCTGGTTTTCATCGCTGCCGCACCGGTACAAAATATTTATAGCCGGCAATCACGATTTCTATTTTGAAAAGGCAAGTGCCGATGAATTGAAAAAACTAATACCCGGTAACCTTATCTATTTAAACGATTCGGGTGTTACTATAGAGGGCATCAACATTTGGGGTTCGCCCATACAGCCCTGGTTTTTCGATTGGGCATTTAACCGCCAGCGCGGCGCCGAAATAAAAAAGCACTGGGACCTGATACCGGCCAACACCGATATACTGGTGGTACATGGCCCCGCAGCAGGTATGCTGGATACAATACACAGCGGCGAGCCGGTGGGTTGCCAAGATTTGCTCGAGGCCGTAAACCGCGTTAAACCCCCAGCCTTCATCTGCGGGCATATACACGAAAGCTACGGCGAAAAAACAGTAAACGGCACACATTACATTAACGCCAGCAGCCTTAACCGTCAATATAAATTGGCGCACGCACCGGTGTTGTTTGAAATACCTAATTAAGTTTTATTTTAACCCCATATGATTTTAAACGTATTGATTTTTATTTCGGCCATAGCGGCTTTGCTGGTTTCTGCCAGGTTGTTTACACAGGCCGCCGAAGAAATTGGTAAATACCTAAGGCTACCATCCTTTGTAATAGGGGTTTTTATTGTGGGCATAGGCACCTCGCTGCCCGAATTAATATCGGGTACACTATCGGTACAAAAGGGCCTGTCGGATATACTTGCAGGTAACGTAATAGGCTCTAATATATCTAATATACTATTGATAACCGGGCTGGCAGTAGCTATAAACCGTAAAAGCATTACACTAAACACCGGTTACCTGTTTATAGATTTACATTTTTTAATTGGCAGCTTTTTCTATTTCTACATTATAGCCTACGATGGCCGTATCGATTTTTATGAAGCCTTTATAGGGCTTATTATGTTTGTGGTGTACAGCGTGCACCTTATTAAAGGCGAAAGCAGCAAGGGTGAAGAAACTGAAGAGCGCGGCGCTTTTCCGGTTAAGGGCATGGCGTTGTTACTGCTTTCGGGCGTGGGTATTTATTTCGGCGCCGACTACACTGTTTTTTCGCTCGAAAAAATTGCCACGCAAATGGGCATCCCCAATTCGGTAATTGCGCTTACGCTGTTATCGCTGGGCACCACGTTGCCCGAACTTGCCGTAAATATTTCTGCCATCAGGCAGGGCAAAGCCGAAATGGCCATTGGCAATGTATTAGGCTCGTGCATATTTAATACCCTGGTGATACCAGCTGCCGGTGCGGCCATAGGCACTATTACGGTGCCGCAAAATTTACTGGGCTTTTCGCTGCCGGTTATGGCCGGTTGCGGCTTATTCTTTTACCTGCTCACCCACGATAAAAAAATATCGGTATGGGAGGGCTTAATGTTTGTATGCCTCTACACGCTGTTTATTATAAAAATAGCGATGGCAACATAGGATACCCGCCCGCACCCGTATGCGTTAGAAACCTCAAATCAACTTATGCTGTTTCATAAAACGTGCCTAAGCACCTAATTCAACACTGCGTGTCAATAAACTACAATAACTTTCCCGTATTTATTCCTCCTTTCTCCCGACCTTTGCATAGCCATAAAGTGTGGCCACATATGTTCTTTTCCATCATGTATTTAAACACCTATGCATGTAGCCTATCTTAAAATTTTATCTGAATCGGGTAATTTTTTTAAACGTTCAAAACAGGGGAAGCGTATACCAATGGTATTAACTTAAGCCGGAATTGGCTGTTAAACTCTCCTCCTTCGCCGCTATCGCGGCGGTATTTAAGGAGAGCCTGTCCCGAACTTGATTCGGGAAGTGGCAGCCGCAGGCTGACGAGGTGGTGCTTAAGTTAATGACATAGGGGGTGGGGTAGCCACTGCAAAAAATAATTCGCTCATACACAGGCAACTATAACCACAGGGGGGTAGCCATTTTTCAAAAACAGGGGCTTTTTCATTTTTCCACTTTGGCTGTAAACGGCCCCACCTTACTGATGTCATAATCGGGGTAGTTCCATCTGGCGCTGGTATTACATCACATTTGATCCCGGCTGCTTGTACCCGCTTTAAGCA
>DATGXP010000667.1:0-2622 GCA_035298845.1 Chitinophagales bacterium | reverse complement strand
TACCTCGGTTTGGGCATCTGTTACAGTAGCTACGTCGCTAAGCAACACGCGGGCCCCGTTGGCACCGGTGCGCACCACCAGGTTGCGTAGTTCCTGCACCTTAGCAAATTTTGCATCCAGCCTTATCGAAAGCCGGCTCTCTGCATCCTCTACATTACCTGCAGGGTACGATACGTTAGCACCGGCTATAGCCTGGTAAACCTGCCCCGCACTAAGCTTATAAGCCTGTAACTTATCGTTATCAAGCGTAATACTTATTTCACGTTTGTTGCCACCCACCAGGTTTACCGAACCCACTCCATCTACGTTCGATAGTATCGGCTTTATCTGTTTATCTACCAGATCGTATAATTCTGCCGAGCTAACATTGGCCGAAGCGCTTATACGCAACACCGGTAACTCTTCGGCATTAAAGCGGTTCACCAGCGGGTCGTCAGCCGCATCCGGCAGCTTGGCCTTTATCTGGCTTACTTTACGCTCGGCATCGCGCTGCGCGGTTATAGTGCTTATTCCTGTTTTTAACTGGATGGTAATAACCGACACACCCTCACTGCTGGATGAGGTGATTTTATCTACCCCCTCCATAGAGGATATGGCATCCTCCAGCGGCTTGGTTACCGTGCTTTGCACCTCTTCGGCCGATGCACCACGGTAAGTTGTAACCACTGCCAGCACGTTAGCTTCAAACTTAGGTAGCAGGTTATAGTTGAGTCCTTTATAGCTTATAAACCCAAACAATATCAGCGTGAAAAATATCACGAGTATCAACAAGGGCCGTTTAATTGCAATTTCTGTAATAGACATAAATCTTCTTTTATACTTTATTTATCGCCACTTATTTTATAACCGTTACCAGGCTGCCTTCTACAAGGTTTATCTGCCCGCTGCTTATCACCTCTTCACCTTCTGCCAGCCCATCCAGCACTTCTACATTTTCTCCTATCTCGCGGCCAAGCACCAGCTTTTTAATGCTTGCTTTGTTATCTTTCAATACATACACATAAGGGTTCTTCAAACCTTCTACCAGCGCTATCTTAGGTATTTGCAGAGTATTGGCATTGCCACTTATACCAAACGATACCCGGATAAATGTACCGGCCTTGATAGGTGAGCCATTTTCATTGTTCAGGGTTATTTCTACCGGGTAGTTGTGGCTATCATCGCCCTGCGGGCTTATGTAGCGGATAGTACCTTTAAATACCTTAGTAGGATAAATGTCGGATGTAACATTTACAGTGGCGCCGTTCTTCAGTTTATAAACGTCGTTCTCGCTCACCATTACCTGAGCCTTTAGTTTACTTACATCTACAATAGTGGCTATAGGGGTACCCGGGTTTACAAACTCCCCCTCTTCCAGGTTTTTACGCACAATTGTACCGCTTATCGGGGCTATTATGTTAGCGTCTGCTATCTGCTGCTTTATCTGCTCCAGTTGTATTTTAGTATTCTCGTAGTTATACTTTACATCGTTTACATTCACCTCTGTGGCTGCCTTGCCCTGGTACAGTTCATTATACCGGTCATAGTCTTTCTTTAGTTTTTCTTCGGTAAGCGATGTAGCGCGCAGGTTTAACTCCTTCATTTTGCTATCTACCGTGCCCAGTAATTGCCCTTTGTTTACCACCGACCCTAAACGTATGTTCAGATTGGTTAGTTTGCCCTGTGCGTTTACTACTACATCGGCTTCGCTTTCGGCCTGAGTTACAGCGGGCAGTATAAATTTATCGCCGGCGCTGCCGGTAAATGCCTTAACCACTGCTACAGGCACAGCAATGGCGCTGCGGTCTACCACTTTATTTTTACTGTCTATTTGCTGCTTATTCTTTACCAGTTTATAAGCCACACCGCCCATCAAAACCACCAGTACTACAATTACAATTAAAGTGCTCTTTTTCATTTTTCGTTTATTATAATGTGTTTATGTATTGTTTTATAGTTCCCTTGCTGCGCTCCACTTCCACTTTAGCTATTAAGCAACTTACCAGCGAGTTCAGGTAATTGGTTTGAGCCTCTTTGTAGGAGTAGTCAGAATTCAAAAGGTCGGCTAAAGAAGCCACCCCGTTTTGATATTGCAGCGTAGTATTATCAAATACCGATTTAGCCAGTTCCAGGTTTGCCTTATCGTTTTGCAGCGAGTTGTACGAGTTCAGCAGCTGCAGGTTGGCGTTCTGGTTAGCCAGTCGCGCTGTAGATTCTGTTATCTTATAATTCTGTTGGGCATTATTGTACTGCAGCGTAGTTTGTCTTATCTGGCTCGACTTGCGCAAACCATCAAAAATAGGCACGTTCAACCGCAACCCTATTGATGAATAATCAAACCAGTTTTTAAACGATTGGGCAAAGTCATTTCCAAAGGCCTGCCCCCCATAGCGTGCATAAAATCCAAGTGTAGGAACATAGCCAGCCTTCATGCGCTTTATATTAATCTCCTGCAGCAGCAGGGTTTTGGCCTGTATCTTTATATCCCAGGTATTTTTAGGTTCAAAATCGTTAGAGGCCGGTAGCGACACTTCCTGCAACGACGCTGCCGAATCTGTTACCGTCAGGCTTTCATTTAGCGGCATACCCATATAAAACTTCAGGCGGTTAAGCGCCACATCCATACTGGTTCCGGCAAACTTC
>DATGXP010000666.1:0-5898 GCA_035298845.1 Chitinophagales bacterium | reverse complement strand
ATGTTAGCAGTAAACAGAATATCTGTCCCTTCAAACGCCGATGACTCCAACTCGTTGCTGGGATCAATATTATTCTTCATCAGGTCAACCCGCTTTTGGTTGATATCGAAACCTATCACCGAAATCTTTTTTGCAAACTCAAGTGCAATAGGCAAGCCCACATAACCCAAACCGATTACGGCTAATTTCTTTTTCTTGCTTAATAACTCTTCTACCATTTCCTGGATTGTTTTTGCTTTTGCTGATTATAATTTTTTGGGAATGTTGCAGAAATGGAATAGTAGATTAAACCGCTTCCATACTATCAATATTCCATTATTCTTGTCCTATCTTCTTCACCACCCCATCCTTCAACACATATTTCTCTTTACTCTCTTCGCACACGGCAATGCCATCTTTATCAAAATTTAACCGGTGGCCATATTCGCTCATCCAGCCTATTTGCTTAGATGGATTGCCTACTACCAGCGCGTAGGCCGGTATATTTTTAGTAACCACGGCACCGGCACCTATAAAGGCAAACTCGCCAATATCGTGGCCGCATACTATGGTAGCATTGGCGCCAATGCTGGCACCATGCTTTACTGTTGTTTTGCTATACTGCCCCCGGCGGTTTACACCACTGCGCGGGTTAACCACATTTGTAAACACACAACTTGGCCCAAGAAACACATCATCTTCGCAAACCACACCGGTGTATATACTCACATTGTTCTGCACCTTTACATTATTGCCCAGTACTACACCGGGGCTCACTACTACATTCTGCCCAAAGTTGCAGTTCTCTCCAATAACACAGTCGCTCATAATATGACTGAAATGCCATATTTTAGTACCCTTACCAATCTTACACCCTTCGTCAACTATTGCAGTTTCGTGGGCAAAATATTCTTTATCGGCCATGCTATGCAAAGCGGTGTTTAGATTTATATAATTCTTCTTTACTCAGGCTACGGAAATAATCGTAAGTAATTTTCAATCCTTCTTCGCGGCTAACTTTGGGTTCCCAGTCTAAAATCTCTTTTGCCCTTGTAATATCCGGTTGCCTTTGCTTAGGGTCATCTACCGGCAGGTCTTTATAAATAACTTTCTGGTTAGTACCGGTCAGCTTAATTATCTCTTCGGCAAACTGCGAAATAGTTATCTCGCTCGGGTTGCCGATGTTAACCGGTTGGTGATAATCGCTCAACAGCAAACGGTAAATACCTTCTACCAAATCATCTACGTAGCAAAAAGAACGCGTTTGCGAACCATCGCCAAACACCGTCAAATCTTCGCCACGCAAAGCCTGGCCTATAAATGCCGGCAATACGCGGCCATCGTTCAGGCGCATACGCGGCCCGTAGGTATTAAATATGCGCACTATCTTGGTATCTACCCCGTGAAAAGTATGGTAAGCCATGGTGATAGCCTCCTGAAAACGCTTGGCCTCATCATACACTCCACGCGGACCAACCGGGTTTACATTACCCCAGTAGTTTTCGGTTTGTGGATGTACCATGGGGTCGCCATATACCTCGCTGGTGCTGGCTATCAGCATACAGGCTTTTTTCGCTTTGGCAAGGCCCAGCAGATTATGGGTACCTAGCGAACCTACCTTTAATGTTTGAATAGGAATTTTCAAATAATCTATAGGAGACGCAGGAGAAGCAAAGTGCAGGATGTAATGCAACTCGCCCGGCACATACACATACTTGGAAACATCGTGGTGTGCAAACTCAAAATTCTCCAGCTTAAAAAGGTGTTCTATATTCTTCAGGTCACCCGTAATCAGGTTATCCATACCTATTACATAATACCCTTCTTTTATAAAACGGTCGCATAGGTGCGAGCCCAAAAAACCAGCTGCCCCTGTTATCAATACTCTTTTCATTCCCATAGCGTAGCTCTATTTTATCAGTTCTCTTCCTATCGAATAATAATAATAACCCAACTCCTTCATATGCTCAATACCGTAAAGGTTGCGTCCGTCAAATATTACTTTCTCCTTTAGCAAAGAAGCAATCTTATCAAAATCAGGCGAACGGAAAATATTCCATTCAGTAACTATAGTTAAGAAATCGGCTCCCTTTAAGGCATCATACTGGTCGGTGGCAAAATAAACTTTATCGCCGAATATTTGCTTTACGTTGTTGTTTGCCTCAGGGTCGTAAGCGCGTACCTGTGCCCCTGCTTCCAGCAACCGCTCAATAATATAAATAGCCGGTGCCTCGCGTATATCATCTGTATTTGGCTTAAACGCCAATCCCCACAGGGCTATGGTTTTGCCTTTCAGGTTGTTGCCATACTTTTCCAGTATCACATCAAAAAACCGTTCGCGCTGCAATTGGTTTACATCCATCACCGAGCGCAAAATCCTGAAATCATAATTATTCTCTTTAGAAGTATGATAAAGTGCCTGCACATCTTTAGGGAAACAGCTTCCACCGTAACCAACACCGGCAAACAGAAACCGCTTACCAATACGGCTATCGGTACCTATACCCTTCCGCACATTGTCAACATCGGCACCTACCAGTTCGCACAGGTTACCAATCTCGTTCATAAACGAAATTTTGGTAGCCAGAAATGCGTTAGCCGCATATTTGGTTACCTCTGCACTGCGCTCGTCCATAAACAGCACCGGATTACCCTGGCGCACAAACGGCTCATAAAGCTCGTCCATCAGCTTCTTAGCTCTCTCTGAACGGGTGCCCACTACCACACGCTCCGGCTTCATAAAGTCTTCTACTGCTACCCCTTCGCGCAAAAACTCAGGGTTGCTCACTACATCATATTCTACTTTTGCGTTCTTAGCAATGGCTTCGCGCACTTTATCGGCTGTACCTACAGGCACCGTGCTTTTATTTACCACCACAGCGTAGTTCTTAAGTAGTTTGCCCAGGTCGTTAGCTACGCCCAATACATATTTCAAATCGGCGCTGCCATCTTCACCCGGTGGGGTTGGCAGTGCCAGGAAAATAATTTTTGCCCCTTCTATTCCCTCAGCAAGCGAAGTAGTAAAAGTCAAGCGGCCTTGTTTAGTGTTACGCTCAAACAAAATATCCAGGTCTGGTTCGTAAATAGGTATTACACCACCCTTAAGTGATTTCACCTTTTCTTCATTCACATCTACACATACTACATCATTACCGGTTTCGGCAAAACATGTTCCAGTTACCAAACCTACGTATCCTGTTCCTACTACTGCTATTTTCATGCTCTGGGTCGTTCGTTTCTATTAATTGTTTTTCTCTGTTCTAATTCGATACAGCGGTCTTCACCGCATCTACGATAAACTCCAACTCTGCCAGCTCAAACTCTGTATGTATTGGCAATGATAAAACTGATTTGCATAATTCCTCGGTTATGGGAAACATTCCTTCTTTATATCGCTCATCGGTATAGGCTTTTTGCATGTGCAGCGGAATAGGGTAATAAATCATAGATGGAATTCCCTTATCTGCTAATGCTTTCCTTACCTCATCGCGGTTTACGTTTTTAAGCAGCAATGTATACTGGTGAAACACATGGGTAGAGTTTTTAGCCCGTACCGGTGTTTGTATATTGGCTATATCCTTAAAGGCCTTATCATAAAAATCGGCTACGGCTATGCGGCGGGCGGCAAAATCGTCCAGGTATTTCAGCTTTACATCCAGTACGGCTGCCTGCAAGGTGTCCAAACGGGAGTTTACACCTATTTCGTCGTGCACATACTGCACGCTTTGTCCGTGATTAGCTACCATACGCAGCTTTTTAGCCAAAGCCGCATCATTAGTATTTAATGCGCCACCATCGCCGTAGCAACCGAGGTTTTTAGACGGAAAAAAAGAAGTGGAACCTACTGTGCCAATAGTGCCCGATTTTTTACGGCTTCCATCGCTGAATATATAGTCGGCGCCTATGGCCTGTGCGTTATCCTCTATTACATGCAGGTTGTGCTTTGCCGCTATTTTCATTATAGCCTCCATATCGGCGCACTGGCCAAACAGGTGCACGGGCACAATAGCCTTGGTACGCGGTGTAATAGCCGCCTCAATGGCTGCAGGGTCTATAGTGAAGGTTTGGGGGTTTACCTCTACCAATACAGGCTTTAGTTTTAGCAGGGCAATAACTTCGGCGGTAGCCACATAGGTAAAACTGGCTGTTATCACCTCATCGCCCGGTTGATAGCCCAGCGCCATCATGGCAATCTGCAGCGAATCGGTTCCATTAGCGCAGCTGATTACGTGCGGGCAACCAAGGTAGGCAGCCAGGTTATCTTCAAACTGCTTTACCTGCGGGCCTTTTATAAACTGGGTAGAATTAACTACCTCAGCCATTGCCGTATCAATTTCATCCTTCAGGCGCAAATACTGCGTCTTCAGGTCAACCATTTTTATTTCCTTCAATGCATTCATTTTTAGAGCGCGTGAAAATAATACTTTTGTGCTTTCACCGTTTATGGCTGCAATGAAAACACTTTCTACTTTACGCCTCTCACTAATATTACTTCTCAGCCTGCTGCTATGCGCCCCCGGCTTTGCCCAAAAAACCGAAGAGTTTAAAAAGCGCAAAAGCAAGTTTGAGCCTAATAATGCCCTGATAATATCTCCTATTTACACGGCCCAGTTCCCTTTTGGCAATATGCGCGATAGGTTTGGGTTCAATTCGCTGTTTGGCCTGCACCTGGCCTACAAAATGAAAAAGAACTGGATAATAGGCGGCGAAGCCAGCTTTTTGTACGGCTCGGTAGTGCGCGAAAACTATATACTGGATAACATTACCCTTGCCAGCGGCCAGCTGGTAGGTACCACCAATGCGCTGATAACCCCCAAACTACAGGAAATGGGTGCCAGTGTAAAGATTACCTTTGGTAAACTGGTTCCATTTAGCGAGAAGTACCCCGATGCAGGACTTCTTTTTCTTACAGGGTTTGGCTTCTTATCGCACAAAATCGCCATCAACGTTAGGTCAGAAACATTGCCGCAGCTAAACAAAACCTACCGAAAGGGTTACGACCGCCTGAGCAATGGCCCGGTTTTATCCCAATTCATAGGGGGCCTGTTTATGGCCCGCCGTAAGTATGTGAGCGCCTATGCCGGCATTCAGTTTGATGTAGCCTTTACGCAGGGCCGTCGCCCTTACGATTTTTACAGCATGGCCCCCCTGCACGATAAACGCATAGATATGTTTCTGGGCATACGCGTAGGTTGGATAATACCCGTATTCTTTACACAAGCTACCGAGAAAGAATATTACTATTACTAATTCGGAATGCGGATTTGGGAATGCGGAATTAAACCAGAATAAAGACAAACAGCCCGAATGCATTTTTTCAGCCTTCTAGTTTACAACATCGCTATTTACTGCTACGGGCTGGGCATTTATTTAGCCTCCCTTATTACGCGTAAAAGCTATAGTTGGATTAGCGGTCGCAAATACTGGCGCTGCCGGTTAATGGAGGTGGACTTTAAACCCGGCAAACGCATTTGGTTCCATTGCGCATCGCTGGGCGAGTTTGAGCAGGCCCGCCCGCTCATAGAAAAGTGGCGCAGCACCAGGCCCGATGATGTAATTATACTTACCTTCTTCTCCCCTTCCGGTTTTGAAATAAGACAAAACTATGCTCATGCCGACCTGGTCACCTACCTGCCGCTCGATACTCCACGCAATGCCCGCGATTTCATAGCCCGCATAAAACCCGATATTGCCTTTTTTGTAAAATACGAATTCTGGTATAACCACATCAGCCGGTTGAAAGAGCTGAACGTGCCGGTTATATTATTCTCTGCCGTATTCAGGCCCGGGCAGGTGTTTTTTAAATGGTATGGTGGTATGTTCCGCAAGCTACTTGGCAACTACGCAGCCATCTTTGTGCAGAATGAAGAATCGCAAACTTTGCTGCAGGGTATTGGCATTAGCAGCACTATTGCCCCC
>DATGXP010000665.1:0-2970 GCA_035298845.1 Chitinophagales bacterium | reverse complement strand
TAAACTAACATACCAATACTCTATACCCAGTACCTGCCCCATTACATAAGCTAATGAAGTTTGGAGGGCGAGTACAAACAAAAGTATAAGCGCGGTGTATGGGTTTTTGCCCATTAGCGTACGCACCTCGGGGTGGGCTTTAAGTATAGCACGTGTGCGCTGCGGATGCGGTTGGTCGAAATCGGCTTGGTGAAAATTTGCTGGCATAGGGTGGCAAATATAAATTACCCTGGCGTAATAAGGAACGAGTGTTAAAATGCATAACATTTTTTTCACCCAAGGTATTAATAATCAAACTATTGTTTGTCGCCTTTGCTATCTGAAGATGCTTTATCCTCTGGCGTTTTGCGCTCTATGCTTACCTGCGTAGGATAGGCGAACTCGATACCGGCCTGTTTAAATTTTTGCAGTATCTGCAAATTGATATCTGTTTGGGTGGCATGTATATCGCTGCCCTTTTTAATGTGGTAGGTAAAATTTATGTCTACCGAGGATTGAGAAAATTTTTCAAGAAAGATGATAGCATCGTAATGGTTTACATCGGGAGAGTGCTCAATAATATTTTTTAGTATGGTAATACCTTCATCAATTTTTTCTACCGGGGTTTCGAAAGGCAGTAACAGGTGGTTAACAATACGCTTTGCAGGCTCCAGAGTAATATTTTCAATAGCGCTATCGGTGAAATATGAATTGGGTATTGTAACAATACGCCCATTACCCATGCGTATACGCGTGCTGCGTATACCGGTATATACCACGGTTCCTTCGGTTTCTTTTATTTTAATTACATCGCCTATATAAAAAGGCTTGTCTATAAAAACAACCATACCGCCAATAATGTTCTTGACAGTATCCTGCGCGGCTAGGGCCAGGGCTAAACCACCAATACCCAAACCGGCTATAAGTGCGCCCACATCGAAACCCGCATTATTTAAACCTACTACAATGCCGATAGCCCAGATAAGTACAACCGAGGCCCGTTTGGCCATCATCATTATCTGCTTGTTGGCCTTTTCTGCGGCTGTTTCTGCATGGCTGTTGAAGTAGTATTCAATAGCTCCACGTACAATGCGGGTTAAAAGCCAGGTAGCAGTAAGCGCCACCATTAGTACAAAACCCCTGTGCACATAACCATTTACCAACCTTGGAAACTCAAGTAGTTTTAAAGCATAACGAATACCAATTAAAACTACGCCCAGGGCAATAGGAGCGTCCAGCTTTTTGATGATCAGATCATCGATTGCTGTATCGGTTTCTTTAGTATACTGACGTAAAATTTTGCTGATAAGCCAATAAACCAAACGGGCAACAATTACAGATGCCACTACTATAACGAGTGAGAATACCCAATCGTAAAGTGTGTTGTTGTATATCTTCTGATTGAAGAAGTTGATGAACATGGTGCAATGATAGTGAAAAAGCAGGCCACAAACCCCCATAGGGGGCTTAACAGCCGATACAAAACTGTCAAAATAGCACAAACGATAAAAGTAAAAACCGCCCTGCAAGCAGAGGCGGTTTTACTTTTATGTAAGAGACGCGTTTGTTGTTACTCACCGGTAGAAGATGAAGAAGAACTTGAGTAATCGCTTGGTGTTACGGCAGAATATGATGAGTAAGCGCTGGGTGTAACACTTGCGTCATTCGTCTGCACATATTCATGGGTAGAACTGTTTACATAGTTGTAGTCGTATCCGCTGCTTAGCTTATAGCTATTGCCATCAGCATCGTTATATTTGGTTTCTTCACGGATAGCATCAATAAAGCGCTCGTGTGAACCATCGGTATAAGGTTGATTGTAAACAGAACTACTGGTGTAATCTGCACCACCGGTATAGCTTGTAGAAGCCGCACCGCCAGCCGATGGGTTGTAGCTGCTGCCGGTGTAACCACCGCCGGTATTATACCCGGCCTGTCTGCCACCCCCGTACCCATCCCCGTAATTCTGTCCCGCATTAGCAGCATTGGTGTATGCGCTATAGTCTCCCCCCTGTCCTTCTTCGCCACCAAACCATTCGCTAAAGAAGCCCCCGCGCTGTTGAGGCATTTGCTGGTTGTATCCTTGCGGCATTTGTCCGCCCTGGTATTGCATCATCTGCTCCTGGGTAGGCATATCCATAACGGGTGCCTGGTTGTTTTGTGCTACAAAAGAAAGAGACTTGGCGCCTATAACCAAAGCGGCAGAGGCAAGCATAATAGTGGTTTTGTGTGCTGCGAAGAAAGTTTTGATTGCGTTCATGGTGATTAAGTTTAAGTATGTTTTTGAATGTTGCTGTTTGCCTAGTTATACTGCGAAGATGGGGGAGGCGTTACAGCAAAAGCATCCCCCAAGAGGGGGAAAAGAATTGGGAAGCAGGAATTGGGAACGCGGAGGTAAAGTCGAAAAATAAATAATGAACAGCAGGAGCCTTAAATAACAACAGCCACATCGAACTCACGGATGTTGGTTGAAATTATTACCAAAGAGCAGAAAATTTATTCAATCATTTGTAAAAATTCTGTTTCACTGAGCACACTTATCGTCGGTATCTTTTGCGCCTTGGCTAACTTGCTTCCGGCATCTTCACCTACTACTAAGTAGTTAAGGTTGGCCGATACTCCGCTGAGTAGTTTACCTCCGTTTTCTTCTACCAGTTGCTTAGCGCGGTCGCGGGTGAATTGCTGCAGCGAACCGGTGAAGAGAAATGTCTTTCCTTCCAGTTTGTTGTTTTTGGTGCGTGCATCTTCCGGACGGTTCTCTGTGTTTACGCCTTCTTTTTTCAACTCGTGCAGCAGGTGTATGTTGCCTTCGTTCTGAAAGAAATCGTGAATGCTTTGAGCCACCTTAGGCCCAATACCTTCTATATTTGTCAAATCCTCTACACTCATACCCTGCAAATCGAAGATTGTCTTTATATGATTACTTATATCCTTGCTGGTAGTAACCCCTACGTGGCGGATACCCAGCGCATTCAGCAGACGCCATAGCGG
>DATGXP010000664.1:0-2486 GCA_035298845.1 Chitinophagales bacterium | reverse complement strand
TATTACCATTGCATCCCTGCAGACACTTTACCAGTTTTGGATACACACGAAGTTGATAGGAAAAATGAATCCTGCCTTTGAATATGTGTTTAACACACCATCTCACCACCGGGTGCATCATGGTGTAAACCCAAAGTATATTGATAAAAACCATGGCGGCACATTAATCATATTCGACCGGTGGTTTAATACCTTTCAGCCAGAAGAAGAGGAAGTGGTGTATGGTATTACCAAACAAACCAATAGCTGGAACCCCCTATGGGTAAACTTTGAATACTGGATTGACCTTTTTCGCCAGGCTTTTAAAGTAAGCAGCATCAAAAATTTCTTGTTGATGATGTTTAAAGCCCCAGGCTGGAAACCCGCTGAACTGGGAGGAGTGGAGCCATTGAAAGAAGTATCACCCCAAACATTTCATAAATACAATACCGAAATTTCATCGGGGCTTACCAACTATGCTTTTTTTCAGTTTGTAATTGTGCTGCTAAGCACTACTGTGTTTTTGGTTTTACAGGGTAAAAGCACTATGGCCGATAACTGGGCTTTAAAAAGCCTCATGGCTTCGCTCATCATTTTATCATTGGTTAATATTGGTGGTATTTTTGAACGCAAAACCTGGGTGCTGGTGTTAGAGTATGTGAGAATTGTAGCAATAGCGGTACTTGTAATTTTACTGTTTAAGGCTACGACTATGTTTACCGCTGTATGCATTACTGTGCTTGTGTTGGGCGTGTTATCTATATTATGGTTTACAAGATATAGAGGAGAATTTAACACTGGCGCGCAAGCCGCCGGTGTAGAGTATGTTGAGAAACTGAATTAGTATTGCCCGCTTTAAAAATCAATACCCATGTATTTGCAGATATTTAAAAATATGGACCCCGCCAGCGACCCGGTGGTGTATGCCATTCCGTTTTTTCTTATTGCTATTGCCACCGAACTATATATTAACTGGAAAGAGCAGCTGAACCTGTATGAGAAAAAGGAAGCCATATCTTCTATAGGTATGGGGTTGGGTTCGCTGGTTATTAATATACTTATGAAAGGCCTTGCTTTTGGCGTGTATACGCTGATATTTGATGCCGTGCATGGCGAAGGTGGTGGCCTGGGCTGGCACTGGTGGGTTTGGGTTTTAATTTTATTTGCCGACGATTTTACTTTTTACTGGCACCACCGCCTTAGCCACGAAATACGCATACTATGGGCCGCGCACGTCAATCATCATTCGTCTACTACTTTAAACCTGGCAACTGCCCTGCGCCAAAGCTGGGCCGAGCAGTTTTACAAGTATATATGGTGGCTATGGATGCCACTGGTGGGTTTTCCTCCGCTTATGATACTCATGATGATGAGTGTTTCGCTTATTTACCAGTACTGGGTGCATACCGAGCTGATACGCAAAATGCCTAAGTGGTTTGAGTTCTTTTTCAATACCCCATCGCACCATCGCGTACATCACGCCAGCAATATCCGCTACCTGGATCAGAACCATGCCGGTATCCTCATCATCTGGGACCGCATGCTGGGCACATTTGCCGAAGAGCGTGATGATGACAAACCTAAGTATGGCATTACCAAAAACATAAACACTTACAACCTGTTTAAAATAGCCAGCCATGAGTTTGTAGATATTTGGGCCGATGTAAAGCGCGCACCTAAGTTTAGCGATAAGTTGAAATATATTTTTTACCCGCCGGGCTGGAGCCACGATGGCCCCGATTTACGTGCCCGCACACTACGCCGCCAAATACATGCGCAGAATAAGCCGTAACCATTACATTCGCGCCAAAATTTTGTAATGAGAAAATCTGCGTTCATCTTCCTTTCTGTATTCTGCCTGCTGTGCTTGGCTTCGGCCTGTAAGTATTCTGATAAGTACGAGCAGGTAAATGCCAACAATAAGTTTATCCTGTCGGTACCGCCGTGGATGAGCGAAGAAAAAGGCCTTAAGGCAGGTGCCGACTTTGAGTATGCCAACCGTTTCCGCAATTTTTACGCTATAGGCGAGGCTATAAGCAAAAAAGATACAGATAGAAGTGCAGCGCTGCTAATGAACGATAACCTGAATATACTGCGCAAATCGATGACCAAACCGCAGGTGACCGATTCGGTAGAAGTGGTGGCAGGTAACATAAAGGGCATACGGGTAGAGCTGTATGGCAAAATGACCGGTGAAGACGTTTACTTTAGCGAGGTAGTTTTTGAAGGCAGCAGCTACTATTACCACCTTAGCATATGGACCCGTAGCGGCAACCGTAAACTTCACTTTAAAGGCGATATTGATAAAATTATAGCCTCTTTCCGCGAAGTTTAAAAGGCTCGGTTCAATTGTCACAGAATTGTCATTTTTTTATGAACGCCTTATAACTGAGTAAAAGCATCCCTTGCAAATCATCGGAAATCATAGATTTGTCGCTTCTATTCTAAACAAAACAAAACACAACAGAGAATGAAAACAAAATTTACTTTTCTTGCCTTTCTTACCG
>DATGXP010000663.1:0-6328 GCA_035298845.1 Chitinophagales bacterium | reverse complement strand
ATAATCGGGCAGATGTATGCCAAAACCAAGAAGCAAACTGGTAAAGTAATCGCTCCAGCTAATAGCCACGGCAATGTTGCCTATAGCGTACTCCATAAGCAGGTCCCAGCCTATTATCCAGGCTATTAACTCACCAAAGGCTACATACGAGTAGGTGTAAGCGCTACCGCTTACGGGTACCAGGCTGGCAAACTCGGCATAACACAGGGCTGAGAAACCACAAGCCACAGATACAAACAAGAAAAGAAAGATGATACCGGGGCCGCCATCGAAACTGGCCTTGCCAATGGTAGAGAATATACCTGCGCCTACTATGGCAGCTATACCAAAGGCAGTGAGGTCGCGCACGCCAAGGGTTTTGGTAAGCCCGCTTCTTTCAGCATCGCCCAGGCCCTCTTCGGCATCGCGCAATACTTTTCCTACATCTTTTTTCCGGAATAAATCGGCCATCTATATTCAATTAGTTGGGCTAAATATAGAAGCAAATTGGAAAATACAGCGATTAACCACCAAGAGCAGTAAGAACACTGAGAATGTCCACTGCAATACGCTGCCGGGAAAAGTTTTACTTATTTCTCATTTTCATCCCACTCCTTCATATCATAATCCAGCCTTCCACCCCACATATTCATTTGGTTGAGGATGGCCGCCTGGCGTTTGAACACGTAACCGGATGGGGCACCGGCATTAAATTTTAGTGGATTGGGCAAGCAGGCGGCAATAAGCGCCGCCTGACCGGCTGTAAGGTTCTTAGCATGGGTATGGAAATAAGCCTGCGCCGCAGCCTCGGCACCGTAGATGCCATCGCCCATTTCTATAATATTGAGGTAGACTTCCATTATGCGCTGCTTGCTCCAGCATAGTTCGATAAGTGCGGTGAAATAAACCTCCAGCCCTTTGCGGATAAAACTACGAGCCGGGAAAAGGAAAGCATTTTTGGCGCATTGCTGCGAAATAGTAGAGGCGCCCTTAACCTTGGGGTGTTTGCGTTTCTTTTGTTTTTCGTTGTATTTCATGGCTTTGCCAATAGCCTCGAAATCGAAACCATGATGAAAGAGAAAGTTCTGGTCTTCGGAGGTTACTACGGCCAGTTGCAGGTTGTTAGATATCTCAGCCAAAGGCACCCAATCCTTCTTCAGTTTCATCGGTTCGCCGTCCATCTTCTGCTCTACGCAGCGCTGCAGCATTAATATGGTAACGGGCACCGGCACAAACCTAAAGGCAATAACCAGTAGTATCGTGAATAGAAAAAAGAAAAGCGCGGCCTTCCATAAAAACGTCCATATCTTTTTAAGCATAGCGAAGTAAAAATAAAGGATAGGCTTGAATGCACCGTTTGCATGGGGCAAACGTTATACACGGGGCTTGTGCAATGCGCTTATATATAGACGCTAAATTGTAAAAGGCATAAAACAAAAAAGGCGTGCTTTCGCACACCTTTTTGCTCAAACAGATCGCTCAAAATCCGTAACAGAAAACTCTTATTTAGATACTTCGCTTATTCATCGTGGCCCGATAGTTTGTTTAAAAACTGCCGGAGCAATGTTACCGGCAGGCTGACTAACCAGAGGGAATAATACACCGCCAGAAAGAAAACAAAAGCCGATACTGCTTTCATAAGAACAAGTTTTAATATCCGTAACAGCGGTAGTTCTATCCGCCCAAAGGCGAACAGAACACACCACTATTGTTGCTGTTGGAGTAGGGGTCGAACCTACACGAGGCGGTTAGTCGTGTGGTTGCATTTCATTCGGCACAAAGCAAAATGAAATGCAACACAGATTTATTCCGGACTCCTCACCCCCGAGACAGGGGGGCATGTCTGCCAAATTTCATCACCCAACAATATATTTCCTAGAACGATGATGCAAATATAATCACTAGCCACATTCCTTGCTAATAATTCAAGCATTATGCACTAACAAATACATAATTATCAATAAAATAATATTTTTGTTACCAATTAATCAAAATCAATACAAAAATATGGCCCTACATTACGAAATTGACAACACCGATATTCAGATATTGAACATATTAATGGAAAACGCATTTACTCCTTATACCGAAGTAGGTAAAAAACTATTTATAAGCCCCGGTACCGTGCACGTGCGCATGGGTAAAATGGAAAAGCTGGGCATAGTAAAGCACCCGCAACTACAGCTGGACCTTACTAAACTGGGGATGGATGTAACCGCGTTTATCGGTGTATACCTTATACGCAGCGATATGTACGACAAGGTGGTAACACAGTTGAAAAAGATTGACGAAGTACTATCGTGCAACTACACCACGGGTAACTATTCACTGTTTCTAAAGATAGTGTGCCGCGATACACAACACCTGCGCGAGGTACTGCACGATAAGTTGCAGAAGATTGAAGGAATAAGCCGCACCGAAACGCTGATATCGCTGGAGGAGAGTTTTAGCAGGCAGATGAAGATTAAGGTGGAGAAGGGGAAATAGTTGGCAGTCGGCAAAAAAATACAAGCTCTCTCTCTACGCAAAGCCTACGTTTGAGATGACAAAAAAGCTTAGCCATTAAGATTGTCATAGTAATGTCATAATTGCAAAAATTTTTAAAAGGGCACACTAATGGATTAAACCTTTCGTTTCATAACTATATCTATAATACTATGAAACCGGTTAATACAGAACATACATTGGAGAAGTTGCACAACGAATGGTTGGGCACTTTATTGGCTTACGAGCAGCACCTTAACAGCACAGAGGCTGTAACAAATCAATTGCAAAGTAGTGTTAACGATATGCAATTTCAGCGCGAACTGCAACAACTTCGCACCGAGATTGTTAATCAGAAGAATGCCATTAATGCACTGAGCAACGATATTATGCAGCTGAGAAAAAGGTTTTCGGCGCGTGATGAGAAAAAGGTGATATCGATGGCCGACCTGATAGAGAACAACCGCTTTCGCGACAAGGTGCGCAAATCGGAACAAAATATTTTTATGCTGAAATACCAGGCAAGTAAGCTTCTCTCCATAGCCTCATAGCAGGCGTCTTAGTTAGTGTGTCGAAAGCCTGCACGTTCTGTGCGGGCTTTCTTTTTTAGAGAAAGTAATGGGGGACACGGGAAAATGCAAAGACATATTAAACACCTGCATTCTGCTTCATTCTTACAAAGAAGGCCGTACCAACATTCTCGGCAGACTCGAACCAGATGCGGCCACCGTTACCATCAATTATCTGCTTGGTAATAGCAAGGCCCAGCCCTGTGCCCGATGATTTAGTGGTAAAGTTGGGAACAAACACCTTGTCGTAGTTATCGCTGGGTATTCCGGCACCGTTGTCGCTTACGGTTACAGTTACCCAGCCATCCTCATCCTTAACATGCACATCTACAAAACCTTTGCGGTGCTCCGGTATGCTTTGCATGGCATTTTTAACCAGGTTATTAAACACGCTTACCAGTTGGTTCCTGTCGGCAAATACAAGCGGGCTTTCCGATTCAGTATTAAACGCTACGGATACATTCTCCTCGCGGGCAAACAAATCGGTGATAGATTTAAGCAGCTCATTCAGGTTAATAATCTCGTTATGCGCTTTGGGCATTTTGGCAAATGATGAAAAGGCCGTAGCAATGCTGCTTAGGTTTTCTATCTGCTCCTCTAAAGTGCGTGCCACCTTTTTTGCTAACTGCTCAATATTAGGGCTGCCATCATCTATAGCGCGCTGCAGATACTGAATACTCAGTTTCATAGGAGTAAGCGGGTTCTTAATCTCGTGGGCAATCTGCTTGGCCATTTCGCGCCAGGCGCTTTCGCGCTCACCTTTGGCCAGCTTTTGGGCGCTTTGCTCCAGTTCGGCAATCATCTTGTTATACTCACTTACCAGTATACCTATCTCATCCTTACTGTTCCACTCAATGGGTTCGTTTATCTTGTTCAGGTTGAGTATCCGTAGCTTTTCGCTGATAATGGTAAGCGGCCGGGTAATAGAGTTAGAAATGAAGTAAGCCAGCAACGCCGCGCATATCAGCAAAAACACATACACATTCATAAGCGCCACCAGGAAAGAAGACACCTCATCATTAATATTTTTTGACCGCTCGAAATAAGGAATACCGATATAGGCCACCGTTTCGCCCTTGCTATTGCGCACCGGGGCGTATGTAGCCAGGTACTTGAGCTTACCTATACTCTCCTGAGCGGTAACCTGCGCCGTTCTGTTATTCTCTAACTCAAAGTATGCGTCCGGGTTCATTTTTTTACTTACAAGGCCCTTATCGTATATAATGGGTTGCGAGGCAACGATTAAATCGCCCGAACGGTCGAAGAGGTTTATATCCACCGAGTTAATATCTGCCAACCGCGCTACTTCAAAATCCAGTTCGTTATCGTTTCCACGGTTATCAAGAGATAAATCGCCGGTGCGCTGCACAAAATATTCGAGGCTGGCGTGTACTACTTTTTCTTTACGCAGCAACCGGTCAGTATAAAAATTATCGTATTGCCGGCTAAAGAAGCTGATGGTGATAATGCCGATAATAACGAACGAAACTACTATCATGGCTAACATGGAGTAATTAATACGGGTGCGGAATGACAGAGCGAAACCTGTAGGCAAAATATCCTGCACTGTTTTACTTTTAAATACACGGAAGCCAAATAATAATAACACCACGGCCGCAAAAAAGAACGTAAATAAATACGAGAATGTAGCAATGGGCTCAAAAACAGGTTCGCGGGGCACCGATACCATTACCCGTTTACCATTTGGAAACTGCTGAATGCTATGCTCCCATTCATCTTCTTCAATAAACTGAAAATCGCCACCTGCAAACTTATACGCCTGGTTCCAATAGTAGGAATACGAAAAATCTCCGTACTGGGCTATCAGCTTGTTATTTTGATAGATAGCATAGGCGTAATTATTGGTATTGTTAGATACGGTAAGGTTACTACCTAATAATAGTTCGGGATACACATTTTGCCCATAATACACCTTGGGGTTTAAGCGGAGCACAAACGACCCCAACAAACCTGAATCGGTATTAAAGTTTACAATAGATAAGTATGAATAATTAAGGGCTGTATCATTAACATAATGAAGCGAACGGGGTGCCGAGGAATCAACGGTTATCAGGCTCTTAAATGCTGTAAGATTAAGTGTGTCATCATTGCGAACAGGGTTGCCGGCTGCATCAAAGGCATACACTTTAAGATTATACTTATTGAAATAACCTCCCAGGTAAAGAGAATTTAGCCTGTCGGTAACGTCTTTTTTAGATATTATGGGATTGCCAAAAAAGTTGCGGATAAAAGCGTCTTCGCCTATTCTTTTTGCCACATCATCAAAAATATATTCAGCAACAAAATCGCGCTCGGTAACCAATTTTCCCGAAAAAAACCTGCGCTGATTTCGCTCCTTACGTTCATACAGGTTCTCTACCAGGAAAGTCGCCAGCAGGCTATACAAAGCAATGTAAATTATAAGATTGCGTACCGATAACGATTTATCTTTCAGCAGCATAGTGTAAACGAGTAATACAAACCCAATAGACCATACTGCAGCAAACAACAGCGACTCTATGTAGAAAGAATTTAAAGCGGCCAGTGCAAAAACCAGTCCATCTGCCAGGGCAAAACCGAACAGCCATTTGCGGCTAATATCAGCCTGCTGCAGACTGACAAAAATATTCCGGGTAACCATAAAGTGGCTAACCAGTAACAGTGTAATGCAAAGCAAACCAAGCAAACTATACGAGTTAAGGCTGAGTATATTATATACCTCGAAGGATATAGTCGAATCTATAACGAGCGTTTTGAATACCCACCATACCAACCAGGTATAAGCAAAAACGAGGGCCACATTTTGCAAACGTATAAAGCGGTGCAGTTTTGAGCCGGTACCGGGTGAGGTATGATAACGGCTATAAAAAATTACCGCCCATGTGATAAGTACGGAATTAATAACCAAATCGCCCAAAGACTTAGTTACTAAAGACGAACCATAAAAACGAGGGTCGAACAATTCAAGCTTATAAAACTCGGCAGGCTGATCGAACCAAAGCATTAAGCCACGAACCAGAGCGATGGCAAATATCAACAGCGCAAACCCCGGCAAAAAACCACGTGTTTTTACTATCTGCAAGGCAAAGCGGTGCAAGTAGTAAAAACCGAGAACCAGCAACACAAATTGCGATAGCAGCAGCAGGTAATTAAGCTCGGCCTCTTTTACATCGCCGGATACATACAAGCTAAAAAGGGTTTCACCTTTCAGATTCTTAACCGGTACCGAACCTCCTGTTTTTTCTTCACTAAGGCCAATATTTGCCGGCACAGTTACACCCAAAGCAAAGTCATTC
>DATGXP010000662.1:0-1990 GCA_035298845.1 Chitinophagales bacterium | reverse complement strand
GGGCGGGTTGGTGGTTGCCGATAATACCCGTATCAAGCACTGCGCCGGCCAGGCTTATCACCCCTTTAATAGTGCCGGGTGGCAGGCTTAGGCTATCGGGTAGATACCGGTTGGCTTGTTTGCACAGGGTACCAGTGCACTCGGCGGTGCTATCTATAAAAGCCAGTTGCTGGGTAAGTATGGCACCGGCCGAGCTTCCACCTACAAATAGTTTGGTTTTATCTATATGGTATGTGTTGCCTTTATCTATATCCTTTAGCAGCCAGCTAACCGCTGCGCGGCCATCGGCTACTGATTTAAGTATGTTTTTATAAGCAGCAGGTTTGCTGGCCATGCCTACCAGCGTGGTTAGACGGTAATCTATACTAACTGCTACATAACCGCGTTGGGCCAACATGCGGCACATAAGCGGCATGCGTTCCGATTTTCGGTGGCCATGCATAAAGCTGCCACCATGCGCCAGTATTACCACAGGGCGTAGTGTAGTTGTATCGCCTACGGGTTGGTAGATGTCCATCCATAAAGGTGTGCCATCGGGTGAGGAGTAGAGAACACTGTCGATAGTTGCGTTGGTGAATAGTTCGTGTTTGTAGCGTTGTGTGCTGGTGTCGGAGGTGGGTTTTTGGGCAGCGAAGTGGGAGGTGATGATAAGGGCCAGCAAAAATTTCATGGGGCGAATGTAAATACAGTTAGCCACGAATGCACGAATATAAATGGGAAGAGCAATTGCCCTGGTACCGTTGGTTAGAAACCAACGGCAATTGTGATAAGCGGAATATCTTTTTGATAGCGGGCTAAAGCCCGGAAGAATAAATACAGTCAGCCACGAATGCACGAATATAAATGGGGATACAAACGGAGTTGAGCACTCAATGTCATTAACTTAAGCACCACCTCGTCAGCCTGCGGCTGCCACCCCTCCTTAAATACCGCCGCGGTAGCGGCGAAGGAGGAGAGCTTAACAGCCAATTTCTGCTTAAGTTAATGACATTGGTTGAACACTTCTGTTTATTGGGAGTTCCGGGTTGTGCCGCCCAAAGCTGCGGCAACACCCGGAACAACGGGCGGAATATCTTTTCGATGGCAGGCTAAAGACCTAGAGAGCAACTATTCAGTTTTAACCAATCGTAGTATTTGCTGTTCTTTTTCGTTGCCGATAGATAGCACATACAACCCGGCCGGTAGTTTTTCTGAAAGCGGGATAAACTCGTTTTGCTGGTTGATGTGTTGCTGAAGCACGGTGTTTCCCAAAGCATCGTACATAGTGAGGCGAAGATTTTGAGGTGTGCTGTTTATTGAATTGGATAGCCGTACATATGAACTTGCCGGATTAGGAAAAAGCTGCCAGCTGTTTGCCGGCTTAACAGCTACTTCATTTACAGATACAGGGTTTGTTGAGTTAGCCCTTACAAAAATCTGGTTGCCGGTAAAATAGCTAAGGGAGTATAGCCTGCCGTGAGCTGCTTCGGCAAAAAGGAAACGGCCTGTTTGTGCGGCAATGCTATCCATAGTAAGGGTCCAGGGCTCAGCGGCGGATAAAGAGCCTGTATACAGGTTGTTGTTTATCTCATTTCCCGATGAGCTGACACTTGCCCAAATGGTATCGTGGCTATCTTTAAAAAGATTGGTGAGGTGCTCGTAGAAACTGCCTGAGCCCGGAAGGCTATCCTGCACCCATTTTACCTGCCATGCACTGGTGGCATTATCAATATCGTGCACCGGTTTGGTGATAGAGAATGCATAGCCAAAGTTAATGTAGGAGCCTCCGATGCTGGCCACTATCTGTTCGTCTATTATATTGATATTAAATACCGATTCAATCCGCAGGTTTTGGTCGCTATACGTTTGATTAAAGGGAGCCTCTACTGAAACAGAAACCCTTTGCCACGTACCGGTAAATGAATCGAGTTTCATAATGCCGTATTTGCCCGACAGGCCTATGTTGTTATCGTATATGCCGGCCAGAATAGTTCCCGAAGAGGTAATTGCC
>DATGXP010000661.1:0-2330 GCA_035298845.1 Chitinophagales bacterium | reverse complement strand
GATGTGGAAAGTAAAGATGCCGGCACCCTTCGCAACTTTTATACGGCGCTGTACCACGCTATGGTAGCCCCTAACACTTATAGCGATGTAAGTAACAAATTCCGTGGCCGCGATTTTGAAGTACACGAGGCTAAGGGCTTTGATTACTACACCGTATTCTCTTTATGGGACACCTACCGCGCCCTGCACCCATTGCTTACTATAATAGACCGCAAGCGCACCGGCGATTTTGTAAATACCTTTACCACCCAGTTTGAACAAGGTGGCCGCTTGCCGGTATGGGAACTAAGCAGCTGCGAAACATGGTGCATGATTGGCTACCATGCTGTACCGGTAATTACCGATGCTTACCTAAAAGGCATCACCAGCTTTGATGCAGCTAAGGCTTACGATGCTATGAAGTTTAGCGCTATGGAAGATCGGAACGGATTGAAGAGCTACAAAGCCAACGGCTACATTCAACAACTGGATGCCGGTGAAAATGTATCGCGCACATTAGAGTATGCTTACGATGACTGGTGCATAGCTATGGCAGCAAAAAAACTGGGCAAAACCGAAGACTACAATTATTTTATTAAACGTGCACAGAACTATAAAAACCTATACGACCCAAGCACCGGTTTTATGCGTCCGCGCAATGGCGCTTTTATGTCGCCCTTCGACCCTTACAAAGTTGACCATAACTATACCGAAGGCAATGCATGGCAGTATTCTTTTTATGTGCCGCAGGATATTAGCGGACAAATGAAGCTACTGGGCGGCAAAGAAAAACTGGCTTCGTTCCTCGATACATTATTTACTACCTCATCTAAACTTACCGGCCACAAGCAACCCGATATAAGCGGCATGATAGGCCAGTACGTGCATGGCAACGAACCCAGCCACCAGATAGCTTATGAATACAACTATGCAGGCCAGCCCTGGAAAACACAAGCCATAGTGCGCCGCATTATGAACGAGATGTATCATGACAAACCCGATGGCCTTTCAGGCAACGAAGATTGCGGGCAAATGAGCGCCTGGTATATTTTCAGCGCACTGGGTTTTTACCCTGTATGCCCCGGCAGCGAGCAATACGCCATAGGTTCACCTGCAATAGATAAAGCTACCATCCACTTAGAGAACGGCAAAACATTTAGCATTAATACAACCGGCAACAGGGCAGGTAATGTTTACATAAACAACGCTACGCTCAATGGTAACGCTTACACCAAAAGCTACATCACCTATACCGACATAGCCAACGGCGGCGCACTTGAGTTAAATATGAGCTCACAACCAAATAAAAGCTGGGGCAGTGCCGATGGCGATGTACCGACGCAGGGGATTGAGTAGGAGTAATTAAATATTACTACCCACCACCCCTACGTTGAAAACTCCCCTTACCCCTCCAAAACCTTTTCTTCATATTCGGTTTATAAACTACATACCACATGGCCAATAAGTCATCCGCCTCGGGCACTTTTGCAGCAGTTGTTTCTATCTTCTTCTTTTGGGGATTTATGGCTGCCAGCAATGGTATCTTTATCCCTTTTTGTAAAGACCATTTTCAACTGTCGCAGTTTCAAAGCCAGTTGATAGATTCTACTTTTTACGGCGGTTACTTTATCGGCTCTATAGTGTTGTTTATTTATACCTATATGTTTAAAAAAGATTTTGTGCTTGAGCAGGGCTACCCCAAATCTTTCGCCATAGGGCTTGTAATTTCGGCCATAGGTGCCGCCTGCATGATACCCTCGCTACACATAGGCAGCTACGGACTTATACTTACATCCTTCTTTATCATAGCCCTTGGCTTTAGCTTGCAGCAAACCGCCGCTAACCCGTTTGTGGTTTTGCTGGGTGAGCAACGCACAGGCGCACACCGACTAAGTTTGGCAGGTGGTGTTAACTCGGTGGGCACTACCATCGGGCCGCTGATTGTTGCTTATTTTTTATTTGGCAGCATTACGGGCAGTGGTGGCGCACCGGTAGAACTTAAAAGCGTAGATATACTATATGGAGGCCTTATCATCCTTTTCCTTGCACTGGCGCTTATAGCTTACCGCATTAAAATGGATAAGCCAGCCGATAGCAACCAGAACTTTTCATTTGATGCGCTTAAGTATCCGCAACTGCGCCTGGGCATGATTGCCATATTTGTATATGTGGGCGTAGAGGTAACCATACAAAGCAATATGGGCGCCCTGCTTAAGTTACCTGAGTATGGCGGCATTGCCAACGAGTTTCTTTTCCCTTTTATTTCGCTGTACTGGGGCAGCCTGATGATAGGCCGCTGGACCGGTTCGGCAGAAGCGATTACCGAAAACAAAGGCACTAAAAAATTGCTG
>DATGXP010000660.1:0-1804 GCA_035298845.1 Chitinophagales bacterium | reverse complement strand
AGCAATTATAAAAGCAGCACAGCTAAAACTGCAGGCGACCACCGCACCGTAAAACTGAAGTTGTACGCAATGATGTACCCGGGTAAAAAAGCAAAGATTGTTTCGCTACCGTTTAATAATGATGATTACTCTACAGCGCACCCTGCAATAACGGCCGATGGCAAAACACTTTATTTCAGTGCCGATAAGCTGGGTGGCCAGGGCGGCACCGACTTATATGTAGCAACCCGCGAAGGCGGTGTATGGGCCGAGCCCAAAAACCTTGGTCCGGTTATCAATACTAAGTATGATGAGAAGTTTCCTTTTATAGGTTATGATGGAACACTTTACTATGCCTCTAATGCACTAGATGGTTTAGGAGGTTTGGATATTTATAAAACCAAACAGGAGAATGGTGAATGGAGCAAACCGGAAAACCTGGGTGCACCGGTTAACAGTAGCCGCGATGATTTTACTTTTATAATGGATAGCACCAACAAGCATGGCTACTTTGCCAGCAACCGCCCTAATGGTGCCGGCGATGATGATATCTACCACTTTACTTATGATGAAACCAAATTGGATTATAAGATAACAGTAAAAGTAGTAGATGCCGTAACCGGTCAGCCGGTGCCACTGGCTTCGGTAGGTATAGACTGCAAAACACAAAACCCTGAGAATACGCTGGTAGATAAAACCGGTGAGCGGGTAGTAACTTTAAAGGGTGGCAAGCCATGCACTATACAGGTTATGAACTCAGGCTACAAAAGCAATAGCAAGGCTGTAAGCTATAAAGACAGAAACACCACCGTAACTATTGCACTGAAACCGGATGTAATTAAACTGCTGGTTACTGTAAAAGAAAAAGAAAGCCTGCAGCCAATACGCGATGCGGCTATATATGTGGCTCCTGCAGGTATGCCATCTATAAACAATGTAACGGATGAGAATGGTATAATGCAAACTACAGTGGCTGCGGGTAGCTATGTGCTTTCTTCTCCCGATTATCCATCTATAAAAGGTGAGTTTTCGGAAAAGACAGCAGACCCTGCAACCGGTGAAGTTAAGCTTGACTTTTTTGTGCCGCGCGAAGAGTTGATAGTAAACGTGCCGCTTACGGCTAATTGCTTTACCAATACAGTAACGGTTAGCAATTTACAGTCGGGTGAGAAGAGCGAGGTAAGCCCAAATGCCAATGGTGAGGTAAGATTGGATTTGCAGGTAAATAGCAGATACCTGATAGAGCACGATGGCAAGGCAGATACTATATCTACCGTAGGGTTAAAACCCGGCAAACAGATAGAAGGCCCCTGCAAGTTTTACGTAGGGCAAACCTGGATTATACGCGACATATACTACGACCTGAACAAATGGAATATACGCGCTGATGCCTCGAAGGAGTTGGATAACCTTGTACGTGTAATGAAAAACAACCCGGCCCTTGAAATAGAACTGGGCTCGCATACCGATTGTCGCGCCAGCGCTAAATACAACGTGGTGCTTTCTGCACGCCGCGCCCGCTCGGCTGTAGAATATATAGTGAAGAAGGGAATTAAGAGCCGCCGCATACTGGCTGCCGGTTATGGCGAATCGTCTATCATAAACGGATGTATTTGCGAACCAACCAATGAGTCTAACTGCAACGATAATCAGCACCAGGCTAACCGCCGCACCGAAGTAAAGGTGTTGAAGTATTAATACCTGATAAAGATGTCTTAGTAAAAGCGAAGGCCCTTTCAATTTTGGAAGGGCCTTCGCTTTTATTTATATCTATCGTTTGATATTATCTTACATCTACTCTAAACTCTTTGCTGGAGCTAACTTT
>DATGXP010000659.1:0-5092 GCA_035298845.1 Chitinophagales bacterium | reverse complement strand
ATAACTGCTTTGCCACGCCGTATCTGCAACAGCCGCTTAAATACGGCGCACACCTTTCTATACACAGCGGCACCAAGTTTATGGATGGACAGGGACGTGTACTTGGTGGTATAACCGTAGGCCGTGCCGATTTGATAAAAGAGATATACATTTTCAGCCGTAACACAGGCCCGGCGCTTTCGCCGTTTAATGCCTGGGTACTATCTAAAAGCCTGGAAACACTGGCCGTGCGCATGGACCGCCACTGCGACAATGCTTTAGCGCTGGCAGAATATTTAGAAAAGAACGATAAGGTAAGCTGGGTAAAATATCCTTTCCTTAAATCGCACCCGCAATACGAGATTGCCAAAAAGCAAATGAAAAAAGGCGGTGGCGTAGTTGCCTTTGAACTAAAAGGCGGCGTAGAAGCCGGCCGCAAATTTTTAGATGGACTGAAAATGCTTTCGCTCTCTGCCAACTTGGGCGATACCCGCACTATTGCCACTCACCCGGCATCTACCACACACAGCAAACTAACTGAGGAGGAAAGACAGGCGGCAGGTATTACTCCGGGTCTTGTTCGCATCTCTGCTGGGTTGGAGAATATTGAAGATATTATACAAGATATAGAACAGGCGCTGTAACAACCGCCCCCTAGCACCCTAAAGGGAGAACAGTGCGCCGTTATAATCTAATGTATCTTTTTATGGATGCTTACTACATAGGCAAGATTTCTTTTCTCGCAGACCCTCGTTGCCAATGACAACTCCTTGTTTTTGTCTTTTGTATTATCCCCCTTTAGGGGTTAGGGGCGGCTGTTGTGCGCACAAAAAATCCGCCCCGGATAACCGAAGCGGATTACACATTTTAACCCTAACTATCTTATTGCATTTTAATCACCATTGTATTGAATGGGTCATCGCTCAAAGTATATTTTATGTTAGCAGCACTTTTTTCCTCGCTATCCATAGGCTGTAGAAAAATATCTGCATCTACGTAGGTCTGTGCCTTATCTACATTCTTTATGGTAAAGCGTTTGTAGCCGGCTATTTTAAACATTAGGCGTATTGGTTCGCCTAGTTCCTTCTTGTTTAATGCTATAGCATAGTTGCCTTTATCATCAATAGAGGCTTGCAATAGTTCGTCACCAAACTTATCGAAGTTGATCTTGGCGTTGGTAATGGGCAGCTTTGTAACAGCATCCAGAATTTTTCCAGTGACCACCAACACGTCGGGGTTAGTAATGGCATGGTTTGTAACTGCTTGAGGGCCAGCGGTTAAAGATGTTTTGCCTGTTGTTGATGTGTTTTGCGCAGAAAGATTTCCACACACAAAGGCCAACAGGAAGCCTAGCGACAGCGTTAGAATGGTTTTGGTTTTCATGACCGACCTCCTTTATTTAAATTGTTATAAAATATTGATAATGAATACTTCAAAAGTGTTAATCTGCTAACCATTCAATTACGCTACAAGCGAAAATCATGTTTCAGCGAATTTTCGCCACAAATATATGCTATGTCAAACGAATAGATGTGGAAAACATTGTAATTTAATTGTTAAAAAATGGAAATTCTGAAATTCTGCATCTCTTACACAAATTCATGCTGCATGGTAGCAACTTATGTACCGGTTAGTTGTTATTTGAAAAGTAGTAAGGAATGAGTTGTTTAATACCTATGTATTATGGGTAAATTTCATTCTGTTTGCCGGTAGCAATTTTTAAATATACATGCGCGCGTCCCTTCTTTTCTTATCCCTTTTCTTCTTTTCTCTTACCCTGCAAGCGCAGGATATAAAGGCTATTCGCGGACAGGTATTAGATAAGGACTCAAAATATCCTTTAGTGGGCGCAAAAGTAGTTGTGGTAGATACCGGTAAAATAAACGGAACAGTAACCGATGAGAATGGCTATTTTAAACTGGAGGTTCCGTTGGGCCGTGTATCGCTGCGCGTTTCTTATATAGGCTACAACGATCAAAGTTTAAATAACCTGCAGGTTATATCCGGTAAAGAAATTAACCAGACCATTGAGTTACAAGAGAAAGTAACCGATATGGGCGAGGTGGTAGTAACCGCTAATAAAGAACAAGGCCAGGCAAAAAATGAATTCGCCGTTATAAGCGCACGCTCTTTTGATGTGGAGTTAACAAGCCGCTTTAGCGGTAACCGGAACGACCCTGCGCGTATGGCCAGTAACTTTGCAGGCGTAAGCGGTGCCAACGATGCGCGCAACGATATTAACATCCGTGGCAACTCGCCTATGGGCATGCTATGGCGGTTAGAAGGGATTGATATACCCAGCCCAAACCACTTTGCAGGGTTTGGCAGCACCGGTGGGCCGGTGGGCATGTTGAATAACAACACCCTATCGCGCGGCGATTTTATGACCTCTGCTTTTCCTGCCGAATACGGCAATGCCCTATCCGGTGTTTTCGATTTAGGCCTGCGCAATGGCAATAAAGATAAATATGAGTTTTTGGCGCAGCTGGGTTTTAACGGTATAGAGGTTGGTGCCGAGGGTCCCTTTGCAAAAAAGAAAAGCCAGGCTTCGTTCCTCATCAACTACCGGTACTCTACACTTGCACTTTTTAAATTGCTCAAGGCCAATTTCGGTACCGGTACGGCGGTGCCTGAGTATCAGGACTTAACGTTTAAGGTAGATGTGCCTACCAAAAAAGCCGGTGTGTTTCGCTTTTGGGGTTTGGGTGGTTTAAGCAAAATTGAATTACTAGGCAGTGTAGTTGACTTAAGCAAACCACAAAAGAACCTGTATGGCAACGAGAATATAGATTTGTACAACAAGGTGCAAACCGGCATGTTCGGTTTTAGCCATACTTACTTTATCAATCCCAAAACATATTATAAACTGATGCTTGCGGCCACGCACCAGACACAGCGGGCAGATATAGATTCGATAGAGCCGTTGTTGCGCCAAGAGATAGTACGCACCAACAAGGTGTCGCTGCGCCAGAACAAATACACCGCTCACATAATGAGCAACAGCAAACTGGATACAAAGAATACGGTTACGGTAGGCATTATGGCCAATGTTTATGATTTGAAATTTGCAGATAGTGTTTTGTTCAACAATACTTTTTTGCCGGTTAAGGCTGCCAAAGGCTATAGCGTGTTGGTAGAGGCCTATGCTATGTGGAAACACAAATTTACGGAGCAGCTATCGCTTAACCTGGGTATGCATGCACAGTATTTTAGCCTTAGCGGCAGTTTTGCACCCGAGCCGCGTGCAAGTTTTAAGTATCAGTTTCGCGAAAATCAATCTATCAGCATAGGCTATGGCCTGCACCACCAGATACAGCCTTTGCCTACCTACTACAATGCAGAGGTATCACTTACATCTGACAATAAGCCCACTAACCTCAATATGGATTTTACGCAAAGCAACCATGTAGTAGTGGGGTATGATCTCAATTTTGCCAAAGACTTTCACCTAAAGGCCGAAGCCTACTTTCAGTATATAAATAACGCACCGGTAGAGCGCACCAAAAGCTCTTTTAGCATGTTGAATGCCGGCGCTGATTTTGGCTCACCTAATAACACCAATCTGGTAAACAAAGGCATTGGCCGTAACTATGGTTTAGAGTTAACCCTGGAAAAATTCTTTACCAAAGGATATTACTTCCTTGTTACCGGTTCGTTGTTTCAAAGCGAATACCAGGGTAGCGATAAGATATGGCGCAATACTGCTTTCAATGGCCGCTATGTGGTTAACGGCCTCGCCGGTTACCAGTATTTATTTGGCGGCAAAAAGAATAAAACAAAACGCCATGCACTGGCGCTGGATATTAAACTCACCGGTGCCGGCGGCAGGTATTATACCCCTATAGACCCTATAGCCAGCGACCTGCAAAACACCGAGGTACGTATAGATAGTTTGGCTTATTCGCAAAAATATACCGACTACTTCCGTATGGATGTAAAACTAAGCTACCGCCTTAGTTTCCGTAAAATAACGCAGGAGCTTTCTATGGATTTGCAGAACGTGGCTAACATCCAGAACATTTTCCGCAAGGTATATAACCCACGTACCAACTCACTTAACAACGAATACCAGCAAGGCATTTTTATACTGCCGCAATATAAAATCCTGTTTTAATACCACTGATAATTATCAGATAGCAAACTTATTTGAAAGCAAATTTCTGATCTTATATTGCGTGACTAAAAAGCAATATACATGAAAGCAAAGTTTCTTTTACTGGCACTTCTTTTTGTAGCGCTTACCACTTTTTCGCAGGATCTTGCACTGGTGAAAAAGGGAGGCAAATTTGGATACATAAACCGCACCGGCGAGTTTGTTATTCATCCTAAGTATACTAAGGCTAAAAATTTTTCGGAAGGGCTGGCAGCCGTTTACGAAAACAATAAGTGGGGTTTTATAAATGCCAAAGGCGAAACAGTAATACTACCGGTTTATGAGGATGCCAAATATTTCAACAGTGGCATTTGTGTGGTGCTCAAGGGAAAAGAATGGATATATATTGATACCAAAGGCACACCAGTAAACACACCGGCGAGCGATAAGCGATACGATTTTGAAGATGGCCTTGCCTTTTATAAAACCGGCGATAAGGTGGGAGTAATTAATACCAAAGGCGAAATAGTAATAGCGGCGGCCTACCAGGGCATTAAACCGTTTGAGAATGGTTTTGCACGGGTAAAGCAAAATGATAAATACGGGATAATAGATAACAAGGGTAAGGTAGTAGTTGAAATCATTTACGACGAAATAGGACAGTATTACAAGGGTACGGTTAGTGCCCGCCGGGGTACAGAGTTTGGGCTGGTAACTGATGGCAAATTTACGGCTATAGCCGGGGTAGATAAAATCTGGGACTTTAGCGATGGCCTGGCATACGCGCGCAAGAACGATAAAGTTGGTTTTATAGATGTGGCGGGAAAATGGGTTATAGAGCCAAAGTATGATAAGGCCCGTGCCTTTGTAAAAGGTTTGGCACCGGTAGCCGTTGGCGATAAATGGGGATACATTAACACTGCTGGTAAGGTTATTGTAGAACCTAAGTATGCCGATGCCGAAATTTTTAGCGCCGATGGTCTGGCTCCGGTTAAAGAAACAAATTGGGGTTTTATTAAT
>DATGXP010000658.1:0-11459 GCA_035298845.1 Chitinophagales bacterium | reverse complement strand
TATCCTAACGGCCTTTATTTTGTAGCTGTAAAGAGCGAAGGCAGAGTAGTAAGCACGCTTAAGTTTGCAGTAGCCCGTTAGGCGCTGGTACCATTAAAATAAAAAGCCGGATGTATAACTTGTAAGTTATTCATCCGGCTTTTTTATGTCTTCAACAAACTATAAATCGAACCGAATACCCTGCGCCAGCGGTAGCGTTTTGCCATAGTTGATAGTATTGGTTTGGCGGCGCATATAATTCTTCCAGGCATCGCTGCCGCTCTCGCGGCCGCCACCGGTTTCTTTTTCACCACCAAATGCACCGCCTATTTCGGCACCGCTGGTGCCTATGTTTACATTGGCTATGCCGCAGTCGCTGCCATTAGCCGAAAGAAACTCCTCGGCCTCGCGCATGTTGTTGGTCATTATACTGCTCGATAGGCCCTGTGCTACACCATTTTGTAAGTAGATAGCATCCTGCAATGTTTTGTATTGCATAATATATAAGATAGGAGCAAATGTTTCGTGCTGCACTATAGGCATGTCGTTAGTAGCTTCTATCACACACGGCGCCACATAGCATCCGCTCTCGTAGCCCCTGCCTGTAAGCACGCCGCCTTCTACCAGTACTTTACCACCCTGTTTTTTAGCGGCTGCTATAGCATCCATGTAGGCTTTCACGGCCTGTTTATCTATCAGCGGGCCTACGTGGTTTTTTTCGTCCAGCGGGTTGCCAATGCTTAGCTGCTTATACGCTGCTGTCAATCGCTTTTTTACCTCTGCATATTTCGACTCGTGTATAATTAACCGGCGCGTGGTTGTGCAGCGCTGGCCTGCGGTGCCTACTGCGCCAAACACAGTGGCTACCATCGCTATATTCAAATCTGCCTCCGGCGAAATGATAATGGCATTGTTGCCGCCAAGCTCCAGTAGTGTTTTGCCCAGGCGGCCGGCCACTGTTTGTGCCACCGCTTTGCCCATGCGGGTAGAACCGGTAGCCGAAACAAGCTCTACATTCGTATCCTTAGCCAGCCGCTCGCCCACTTTCCAGTCACCATTTATCAGGCCGCTTATACCTTCGGGCAGGTTATTACGCTTAAATACTTTTGCCACAATGTGCTGGCAGGCCACACCGCACAGCGGTGCTTTTTCCGATGGTTTCCATACGCATACATCGCCGCAAACCCACGCCAGCATAGTGTTCCAGCTCCACACCGCTACCGGAAAATTAAACGCTGATATTATACCTACTATACCCAGCGGGTGCCATTGCTCGTACATACGGTGGTTAGGCCGCTCGCTGTGCATGGTTAACCCATGCAGCTGCCGTGAAAGGCCTACCGCAAAGTCGCATATATCTATCATCTCCTGTACTTCGCCCAGGCCCTCCTGCAGGCTCTTGCCCATTTCATAGCTTACCAGTTTGCCAAGCGGCTGTTTGTAGGCACGTAGCTCCTCTCCTATCTGTCGTACAATTTCGCCGCGCTTGGGGGCGGGCATGTTTCGCCATACTTTAAACGCCTCTTTGGCTGTACGTATTACCTGCTCATACTCGGCCGCCGTGGTAGCGGTTACCGCTCCAATCAATTTGCCGTCTACCGGCGAAAACGACTGTATGGTTTCCCCTTTGCCTTTTATCCATTTGTTGCCGGTAGATGTGCCGGTGTTGGTTGCTCCAATCCCTAATTGCTTTAATACGCTTTTCATAGTTTATTATTTACGATGCAATTATAACGAATACCCCGCTGCCAAACTGTTACAAATACTGAATTAGTCATTTGTTGTTGGTGTAGCCATAAAGCTGCGCAAAAACTTTTACTTTAGTTTAATAATGAAGGAAATACTGCTCACACTTTTCTATCTTATCTTATTCAATTTTTTGCTTTACAGGTTTAAGCGCTTGCAGTTTAAAAGCTTTAAACCCATTGTAACCAATGCCATTTTTAATCTGAAATTTTTGGTCGGCATCTTCATTTGGTTTGTATACACCTTCTATTATAAAGATGTGCAGAATAACGACATTCATAAGTTTTATAAAGATGCGCTTATAATAAATGAGGTGGCTTACAGCGACCCCGCTGCTTTTGCAAAACTGATGGTTACCTCCGGCGAAAACACAGCTTACACAGATTCGCTCAAAAACTGGAACCGTAACTTCGACGAAGCACCTATCAACGAGAACCGCACCATCATCCGCCTTAATGCGCTGCTTATGTTTTTTACGTTTAAAACATACTTCGCGCACATACTGTTCTTCTGTTTCATCTCGCTTGTAGGCTGGGTTTTAATCACCAACGCAGTAATGGATTTTACGTCGCAGCGCAATGCCTTGTTTGCCTTGCCCGTGCTGCTATTGCCATCTGTTTTATTTTGGGCCAGTGGGGTTATGAAAGAACCCCTGCTGGTATTCGGCCTCGGCCTGCTCATTCACGGCTTGCTTAATTTAAGAATGAAAACTTCTTCGATAGCCGCTATTGTCATTGGTTTTATCATCGTACTCTTTACCAAGTTTTTTGTGCTGGCCTGTTTGTTTCCGGCAGCGTTGGCCTATCTGCTTTTTCCTAAAAGAGAAACCACAACATTCATTATTGCAAAGTATGCGGTGGTGTTTGTTGTGTTGCTTTTAGCTGCCTTCAATATTCAACATGTGGTACCGCGCATCAACCCGCTGCAAATGCTCGTTAACAAGCAAACCAACTCGGTAAAAGAAGCCACCTATTTTAAAGCCGGAAGCCGCATAGATATACCGCCCCTGCAATCCAGCGCTTCATCGGTTTTAATGATTGCCCCTATAGGTATTTTAAACACTATAGCAAGGCCATACCCCACCGAAGCAAAAAACATAATGATGCTGGCCAGTGCTGCCGAAAACATACTGGCTATACTTCTACTGGTTGTATTGCTATGGTTTACTACATGGCGCAGCGCCATAAACATTAACCTGCTTATGTTCCTGCTTACTTTCTCATTGGCCTATTTTGCTTTAATAGGCATCTGCACGCCTGTGCTGGGTAACCTGGTAAGGTATAGGGTACCGTTGCTGCCGCTATTTATGTTTGCGTTTATACTAAATGCAAGCCCGAGGGCTATACCTGCAAAGCTGAATTGGCTATTGAGAATGTGATGGTTATAGTTTGCCGTCTTGTATACACTACTGCTGTGCAAAGTGTATCAGGCTTATACCCGCGTTTATTATCAACTTTGTATGGCTATGTGGAAAGACTTTCAAAAGAAAATATCAAAAATGCCTTGGTGGATGACCAACCCGTTTTTCATCACCACCATAGTATTTGGCACCTGGATGATTTTTTTTGACGAAAGCAACCTGATAAGCCAATACCGCAAACACCGCGAGTTATCTGCCTTGCTCGAGAAAAAGAAATTCTACACCGACCAGATAAAAGAAACCGACAAGGCATACTCAGAACTTACCACCAACCCCGCCACGCAGGAAAAATTTGCCCGCGAGCATTACTGGATGAAACGCGATAACGAAGACGTATTTGTTATTGTAGAGAAATAATAGCCTCCGTTTTTTTGTTTCGGACATACATACTCTTTCAAGCAAGTAGAGTTATTTTCTGTTTATAGATTGAACTATACAATAAGGGTCTCCCCTCTCCATTTGTGGAGAGGGGAGATGCCGACAGGGAGAGGGGTGAGGCCTACCTCTCTACTATCACCTTTCGGTAATAATTTCTTCCGTTACTGCTTAATCGCAGCATGTAAACGCCGCTGGCAAATTGACTGCAATCAATTTCTGTTCTAATAGCGCCTGTCAATATTGTTTGTTGCGCTACCAGTTTACCATCGCTGGCAAAAAGGTTTAGCTCAGCAGTGCTTTCAAAACCATTTTCTACCTGTACTACAAACCTATCGGTAGCCGGGTTAGGAAACACACTGATACGGGCATTCTCTAAATCGTTAATGCCTGTTGTATCGCAATTTTCTACTACTACCGTAAACGTATCAGATGAAATACAACCATCGGTATTTACACCTACTACTGATATGGTGGTACTAACCGGCACATGCGCAATGCTTAATCCGCTCGAAGTAAATTCATACGGGTACCAGGTAAATGTAAAGTCGCCGGTAGCCGTTAGCATCACGGCACCATCGGCACATATAGTATCATCGGTACTTATAATCTCGGTGCGTACACCGGCCACATGTATGGTTGCCGAGGCAGAAACCATGCAGCCGTTTACATCCGTTACTTCAAAATCGTAATCGCCATCCTGGTGGTAGTAATAGCTACCGGTACCGGTGTAGGGCCCCACGCCCCCGCTGGCCAGCACTACTACCTCCACAGAGTCGGCGGTGCAGTTGATGGTGTCGGGTACGTATGCGCTTATCTCTAATTCATCGGGTTCATTTATTGTAAAGGTTAGCTCCTTTTCGCAGCCGTTGGCATCGGTTATCAGCGCACTGTGCACACCGCCCGGATAAGTGATAGTACCGGTACCTGTGTAAGGAGAAACTCCCCCACTGGCTACAATGGTTACCGTAGATTGCTGCCCATGGCATAGAATATTAGTATGCTCCTGTTCCACTACCAAAGCTGCTGGTTCGTCTATCTCAAACGATAGGTTGCTGGCACAGCCGCCATTGTCGGTCACTGTTATATCTACAGGCCCTGCCGGGTAAGTAAACACACCCGTGTTGGTGTAAGGCTCAGTGCCACCTATAGCGGAAATAATCACCGTGGTTTGCCCGCCATGGCATACTATAGGCGAAAATGCAAAGCTGGTTATAAGTGTGTCCGCGTCAGCCAAATCAACCTGCTCAACATCCGTACAACCGGCATAATCCGTTACCACATAAGTATAGGTGCCTGGCGTAGCATAAAACACACCAATGCCATCGTAAGGCATTACCCCTCCACCGGCAGTTATGGTTACCACAGTGGTGTCGCTATGGCAACTTAGCGGCGCTGTAGTTATGTTCATGCCAAAAAACTGCGATACTGTTATAGAGGCGGTGCCTTCCACCTCGCAGCCATTGCTATCTGTAACTATATAATCGTAGTCGGGTCCCGCAAAGGTGTAAATACCTGTGCCTGTATAAGGTTCAGTTCCGCCCGTGGCAAATACTTCTGCCGCACCCGTATTGCCATTGCAAGAGCTCGAGGTTTGCTCATAGGTAGTAACTAAAGGGGCCGGCTCTGTAAGTGTAAAGTTTATATCGTAGTGGCACCCAATGTTATCGGTCACTGTATAGGTGTAAACACCTGCACCCAATTCAAAATCGCTGGTGCCCGTAAGTGGTGCAAAGCCACCGGTGGCAGTTATTGCTACATCGGTAGTTTGCCCATTACACAAAATCGTTCCCGCGCTATAGCTGCCAACAAGCGGTGCCTCGGCTACGGTTACCTGTAGGGTATCAGTAGCCACACATCCACCCCAATCGGTTATTACCACTACCGCATCGCCCGATACTGTTTGCGCAGCAACTGTGTCGGTGCTGCCATTAGACCAAGCTATGTTATAAGGTGGCTGCCCGCCCCAAAAAGTTACGCTGGTTATCTCGCTGTTGGTTGGGCAATCGTATCTAATCAGAGAGGCTGATGCTTCCAGCTTATCCGGTTCGGTTATGGCTACACAGGCAATTACATCGGCACCATTAGATGCCTGTACCGTAACGTGGTAAATCCCCTCCGATACTCCACTGATGGTATTAGTAGTAGCACCGGTACTCCAATAATAGCTATATGGTGCAGGCCCAAAGTTATTAACCACGTTTACCTTGGCGCTGCCATCGCCGGCGCCATAGCAGCTTACATTATTTACATCAAAATCTACATGCTCAAAGCCTACAAAACCAATCTCTAAACCACTTGCTACCGCCGAGCATCCGTTAGAACCTGTAACTGTAAGCGAGTATGTGCCGGATGGCACATTGCTTAGCCCATGCGTGGTATCGCCGGTGCTCCATAGGTAGCTATACGGCTGCCCAAAGCCATTTACTATCGGCTCTATAATAGTTCCCGAACTGTCCTGGTAGCATATTGCATCTATAAGGTTAAATGCCGAAAACTGGATTTGCGGCTGCCCGGTTGCGTCTATATTTTCCTGCCACACAGCTGTGCACCCGCTGGCGTCGGTTACTGTTACCCGGTAGGTGCCGTTATCTAATCCTGTATTTACCTGCGTGGTGGCCCCGTTAGACCATGCGTAGCTTATAGGATTGTTTACTGTATAAAAGGTACTAATATTTACCCGTATACTGCCGTTGTCTGCAATACACGAATTGTCATTTTGTAATACTTCAATATCAGTTGCTAGCTTTATAGTATCTATGGTGGTATACGATGCATAAATCGTATCTCCATCTTCGCAACCGTACGAGTTGATGAAATACGTACCCACACCTACATTAAACAAAGTGTCGCCCGAACCTGCTACATCACCCATGTGATACCATTCTACCGATGCAGGCATACCCATGCTATCTACCGCCGTCAGTATACCGTTGGTTTCGCCACACGCCGGCGACTTAACCAGTTTTATTTTTACCGGAGGGGCTCTGTCTATCCAGCCCGGGCTACCGTCATCGCTTGCCTTGCATCCGTTGGCATCTGTTACAACTACATTGTAGATAATATCAGGCGACAGGCCGGTTGCTACAGAATCGGTTGAGCCGTTGCTCCAGGCAATACTGTATGGTGCAGTGCCGAAGTTCGGGTAAACAGCCAGCGACCCGGTTCCGTTGGTGAAACATTCTACAGACTCTATAGTCGATATCCCTAAAGAAACAGGCTGCGGAACATGTGCTTTGTTAACCACACATCCGCTGGCATCGCGCACCTGCACAGCAGACCCCGGGCATAGGCCCGATGTAGAGGTACTTGTATCTCCATTCGACCAGAAAATCTGGTAAGGTGGAGTGTCGCCGCTTACGCTTACAGTTCCTACACCGTTGCAGGCATTGCTGCAGGGCTCTAACGAAATATTCAGGCTTACATTAAAGCAATCGGGTATTGCACCACCGCCGCCTTCTACACCATTGCCGCCAAAGGCCCAGCAAAAACCATCGGTGCTTTCTCCGCTGCCTCCATGCACACTGCCCGAGTCGGGCAGGCTCTGCGTACAGCCATACAGGCCTTCGCCACAGATATAAAATTTGTTGTTCACGTTGGCAAAAGCCACATCAGCCGGATAATCGTAACAGCTATCGCCCTTATAAGTACTCCAGAATTTATGCCCTGTAAAACTAAAACCCGCTATAAATCCATCGGCATAACCCCTTCGTATAGTTTGGTAATAAGCGCCCAAAAACTGCGGTGAGTCCAGAGGAAAATTGTCAGAAAAAGTAAAGCCGGTTAAAAAAATGCGTCCTTCTATATCCGTAGTTACTGCCGTACCTACATCCAGTTGTGCGCCACCCAGGTACGTAGCCCACGACGGTGCCAGGTCGCCTTTAAGCTGCACTACAAATGCATCGTAACTACCAGCCAGCGCAGTCTGGTTATAGGCAAAGCCACCACCCGACTGCAACGGAAAATTAGAGGAGCTGGTGCGGCCTGTAAATATGTAATCATAATTATTCCCTATGGTTACATCGTTAATATAATCGTTGCCGCTGCCACCGTAGTAAGAGGCACTTCTGCGTACAGTGTTTTTATCAAAGCGCACAATAAAGCCATCAGTAGCACCACCACTTATACTTTGGTGGTAATAAGGCCCCGGCGCGGTAGTTATTGGAAAGTTAGACGATGTGGTAAACCCTGTAAGCACCATATAAGTAGTATCGGTAGCCAGCGAGGTAGCAAAATCATCGCCGGCACCGCCGTATAGTGTAGCCCACTTGGTTTGCCCCACCGAGTCAAATTTCATTACACACGCATCGGTACCTATTGCCGACGACTGGTAATATCCTCCATTGGCTTGTTGTGTATTAAACGAGCCCGATGGTGAATTGGTATAGCCTGCTACATACAGATTATTGTTTAAATCCAAATGCACTTTCAATCCTTCTTCGTTACCTATCCCTCCGTAAAAGGTAGACCACCGCATGGAGTGGTTAGGCCTGAAACGCGTGATAAAAATATCCTGCGATACCGCCGAGTTTTGATTATAGGCACCTAACAGCACCATAGTAGGGAAACCGGTGCCCGCACTGCCCGTTACATATACATCGCCGGTAGACGCTACCGCAATAGAGTTGCCTGCATCGTTACCAGTACCGCCCAGGTAAGTGCTCCACAGCATCACCTTATTGCTATCCAGTTCAATTATTACAGCATCCGTATTGCCGCCATAGTTGCCATCAAAGTAGGCACCACCGCCCTGGTTATACGCCGGAAAGTTAGTAGAGGTACTGTAGCCCGTTAAATAAATATTACCAATGGCATCAGTAGCTACACCGCGCAACCCGTCATAAAAGTTGCCGCCATACTGCGCACTCCACTGTAGTGCCAGCGGTGGGTCTATCACCAGGTCTTTGGTAGTGTCATAATTGCCTGTAGCAAAAGAAACTTCATTAGTTGCTTTATTAAAATTATAGGCAACATCTACAACTGTGCTGTTGCAATGCGCTTTTAGGTCGCCTTCGCGCAGGCTGCCGTTTTTTGTGCTTATGGTTAAATGGTTTTGTGCTGCTGTAATATCGGCATACCGGTACAGCATTTTTATTTGTGCCGCATTACCGCCAGGGTGTACTATATAATCATACTCCAGCTTGCCATCGGCGGTGCTTTTCCATACCCAGTCTATGTTGGGGTATATATTTTTAATCGTCAGTGTCTGGTAGCTTTTTACACCTACCTGCCCATGGCTGTTATTATAATAATAGCTGGTTTGCCAGCCGGCTTGTTTTGCAAAGTTTAATTGTGCAGGTGTAATACTTGCGCCCGGCAGGTCTACATCTACCCGGCTGTATTTTATGGTATACCTTTTTTCGCCCACATACACCGGGTGTGGTGCATAGCCAGTAGCTTCTTCGTATTGCATCAGCACATACGATACACCGGTACGCGTAAGGTAAAAATCGAGGCCCGCTACCGATGCTTTAGCCAGCACCTCCGGCATTTGCCGGCCTTCGGTGTTTAGTATCTGTCCCTGGTTAGGGGTAAATACTATCTCTTTGCTTTTGGGTTGCGGAATAGAAGTTTCTGCGGCCCATGTACACATGCAAATGCACAGGCCGGCGGCAAGTAATAGGTTCTTCTTCATATCCTTGGGTTGATTTAGTGTTGAGTTCAATATAGGAACTTGTTTTAATAAACAAGAAATGTCTGCCGGTTTTTTGTATACCTGTGTTGAAATACTTTATAGCCGTAACTTCATAAAGTAAACCCAAGCATTATCTTCACTTCATGATTCTTTCGCTTACTCCTACGGGCTTTAATGATTACGAACTGATTGACTGCGGTAATTTTCAAAAACTGGAACGCTTTGGTACAGTTATTACCATCCGGCCCGAGCCTCAGGCCGTGTGGGACCCCAGCATGAACATGGCGGAGTGGGAAAAGCGTGCACACGTTAAATTTGTACCAAAATCAAGCAGCAGCGGCGATTGGAAAAAACTGAAAAGCGCACCCGAGCAATGGAATATAAAGTTCGAATTTGCTCAAAAGGCATCTACTGCCTATAGTATTGGTTTAAGATTAGGGCTAACTTCGTTTAAGCATGTTGGGGTATTTCCCGAACAGGCGGTAAACTGGAATTATATTTTCAACTCGGTAAAACAGTTCAAAACCCCGCATCCAAAGTTTCTCAACCTGTTTGCCTACACCGGTGGTGCTTCGTTGGCAGCGCGGGCAGCCGGCGCCGATACTACGCACCTCGATTCTATTAAGCAAGTGGTAACCTGGGCAAAAGAAAACATGGAGCTAAGCCATTTAAAAGATATACGCTGGGTGGTAGAAGATGCCCTTAAGTTCGCTAAGCGCGAGGTAAAGCGCGGCAATAAATATCACGGTATCATTCTGGACCCTCCTGCATTTGGCCATGGCCCCGATGGCGAAAAGTGGAAACTGGAAGACAACATTAACGAGATGATGAAAAACGTGCTGCAACTGCTGGAACCCGATGAGCACTTTTTAATATTGAATGCCTACTCTCTTGGCTTCTCATCATTAATACTGGAAAATATGGTGAACCAGAATTTTAAAGCGCAAAATTTAGAAGTAGGAGAATTGTACCTGGAGGATAGCTTTAAGAAAAAACTACCTCTTGGTGCCTTTGCCCGGTTTAGAAAAGTAAAATAAGCGCTACTCTGTCAACGCATCCAGCATTTTACCCAGCAGGCGGCTAAGTTCGGCGGCTTCCTGTTGGCTTAAATACTTGGTAGGCTTATCTGTTTTATCGTCTTGCTTATCTATTGCCGCCAACACCTCCAGGCCTTTTTCGGTTATCACAACATCTACAGCGCGGCGGTCTTTTTTACTCACCACCCGCTCTACAAAACCTGATTTTCGCAATCGCTCTACTATGCGCGATGCGTCGCTCATCTTATCCATCATGCGCTCACGTATCAGGTTAATGGTAGCCGGTTTGGGATACTGCCCACGCAATATGCGCAGTGCATTATACTGCTGCGAGGTAAGTTGGTAGGTGCTGAAAAAATCTTCGTGAAAGTTATTCAGCACATTAGCGGTATACAGCACGCTTATTATAGCCTTATGCTTTTCGTCTTTGAATTTGTTTTGCTGTATTAATTCTTCTATCGACGGCATAGTCCCGCAGGGTTTTGGGTTTGGGTCTATACAAAAATAAAAAAGCGGGATAATAATCCCGCTTTTTGGTAACAAACCAAATTATGCTTGTATTTCAATTCCCCTGTGTCTGTTACCTGCTGAGTTTATCTCTTCTGTTACTGTTTTTTAAGTTCCAGGTTCACTGTAAAGGTTACGTCTTTGCCTACTACCGGGCCTGTTTCTGCAAGCGTATTCCATTTAAGGCCATAAACCAAACGGTCTACTACTCCTGTAACTTTAAAACCTGCTTTGGTGTTGCCATACGGGTCTTTTACAGTGCCGTTATATATTACATCAAATTTTACCGGCTTGGTTACATCGCGCATGGTAAGGTTACCTTCCAGCACATAGTTCTTGCCGCTTACTTTTTTAAGCGATGTGCCTACAAATGTGATGTTAGGAAACTCATCTGCCTTAAAAAAGTCATCGCTCTTCAGGTGCTTGTCGCGGCCTTCGTTATCGGTGTTTATGCTGCTTACCAAAATAGTGAAATCAATCTTGGCATCGGTAAAATCGGGCTTGGCCGATGTTACGTTAGCTGTAAAGGTTTTAAACTGGCCCTCTACTTCTGAAATTACCAGGTGGGTTACGCTAAACTTTACACTGCTGTGCGAGTTATCTACTACCCACGTTTGTGCTTGTGTGCTCAGCGAGGCTATTATGGCCAGTGCTGCAAATAATTTTTTCATGTGTTGCTTTTTTGTTGTGATAAATAATTTGATGATGCAAATATACTTACAATTATTGTATATACAACTATTGTTTCTAAAAATATCCT
>DATGXP010000657.1:0-1569 GCA_035298845.1 Chitinophagales bacterium | reverse complement strand
GTTAATACTGTAACTATTACCTCTGATAAAAGCATTATGTGTGTAGGCGAAACTGCCAATGTTTGTGCGCCTGCAGGATATGCTGATTACTTATGGAATACGGGCGAAACTACCCAATGTATAGCAACTACACTGGCCGGTAATTACTACGTTACAGTTACCGATAATACCAATTGCTCTGCTACATCTAACCAACTGCCAATTAATACGTATCCACAGCCACCGGTTAGCCTTAGCGTAAACGGCGATTCTTTACTGGGCTATGGTTCGGTTACTTACCAGTGGTACAAAGATGGTGTGTTGATTGAAGGGGCAACCGATGCTTTACTGGTGGCTACCGGCTCTGGGTCTTATACGGTGTTAGTAGGCGATAACAACGGTTGCACATCTATGTCGTTACCGGTGGTTGTTACTGTCACCGGTATCAATGATCTGGACCAGGAAACTATGAGTGTATATCCTAATCCAAATTTCGGCGCACTATGGAATATTTCAGTTAGCAAGGGCTGGCTGGGCGCTATTTGCGAAGTATTTGATGCCGAAGGTCGTCTTGTATATCGCTCTGATATAGATAATCAGCGCACCACTGTGGAACTTAATGTTGCAAGTGGTACCTATGTTATGAGGGTGAGTATGGGCAACAGAGCTGTTTCCCAACGCCTTGTTAAGATGTAATTAGACTTTAAAATGCCCGGTAATTTTTATCGGGCATTTTATTTTTAATAATATATTCATTCGCTCAAATTCTGAACTATGAAACACACAATCCCACTATTGTGCATTAGTCTTTGTCATAATTATTTGCGTGCAACCTCTAACCCTATTGGCTGCATCTACTATCGGCAAGTTAATCTGACCTCAACCCGGGATGGAAAATTTGAACTGAAATACATTACAGAAAAAAATATTCAATAGCCGGAAATGAAAAGAATTCTATTTACCCTTCTTATTTTTTCTATTGCACAAAATGTTTTTTCGCAGGGCTGCGTAGTTAAGGCTTCGGCACCGCGCGATACCATAGTTTGTGGCGATGCCATCTCGCTGTCTGCTTTCGGCCAGGCACAGGGTATAGCCTTGCTTTCCGAAAATTTTAATAACGGCAGTTATGGCCCCGGCTGGCAAAGTACACAAACTGTAATGTGGAACAACCCATGTAGTCCTAATGGGGTGGATGGTACCACACATATGTGGATGGGTAACACATCGCCCGTACCGCGTGCACTAACTACTGCCTCTTTTAACCTTAGCAGCTGCGCTAACGCTGGTGTAACTATTTGTTTCGATTTAAAGTTTGCTGCTCAAACCGGTGGCTCTGCCCCTTGCGAAGGCCCCGATGAGCCGCAAGAGGGTGTTTACTTACAATATTCTACTGATAATGGAGCTAACTGGACAACTATCAATTATTTCAACCCCAATGGCGGAGATGACCCGCAACTGATAAACTGGAAAAACTGGTGTTTCCCCGTGCCACCAGCTGCACTTACTGCCAACACCCGTTTCCGCTGGTTTCAGGATGCCGACTCCGGCCAGGATTACGACCACTGGGGGGTAGATAATGTGGTGATATAC
>DATGXP010000656.1:0-3934 GCA_035298845.1 Chitinophagales bacterium | reverse complement strand
AGCGGCAGCGCAGGTGCAAAAAACACTTCGTTTTCGTGGAACAGCAATGCACCGTGCTCACCCTTTTTAATAATAAGATAAGCAGGGCCCATCTTCATAATTTTGCGGGCTGCTTTTACTAAAGAATATTCGCCCGATAGTTCACGCGCTTCGGCATCGTTAATAGCCAGCACGTCTACTTTCTTCATCACCTTATGCAGGGTATCTATAAAACCCGGTGTCATCCAAAAGTTCATGGTATCCATTACCACCAGCTTAGGGCGGTTAGGTAGCTGTTCAATCACACGCAATTGCAGGGCAGGGTCTATATTGCCCAGCAACAGTATATCGCTGTTATAATAATCCTGCGGTATTACCGGGTTAAACTCCAGCAATACGTTCAGGTCGGTCACCAGCGTATCGCGGCTGTTCATATCCAGGTGGTATTTACCACTCCAGAAAAAACTCTTCTTGCCTTCTTTTACTTCTATACCTGTGGTATCTACCCCGCGCTTGCGCAGTAGTTCCAGCTCGTTCATATCAAAATCATCGCCTATTACAGATACGATGTTCACCTTTTTGCTAAAGTAAGAAGCGCTCCAGGCAATGTAGGTAGCTGCTCCCCCTACAATTTTATCCGTTTTTCCAAAGGGGGTTTCAATAGCATCAAAGGCAACCGTTCCTACAGTAAGAAGTGACATAGTGGTGTGTTATTAGTTTTTGTTTAATAGCTTAACTGGGCGCGAATATAATAGCCCAAAAATGAAAATGCTGACGATTTGCACACGCCGTTTGTTAGCCGGTGCAGCACCATAACCGGCATATTTTTACAATGCCCGCTATGTGCAGTATTGGCCGGCACAAATACGGGCTTGTTTTTGCTATACACATTACAACACCATAATGTAAACCCCACACTTGTGCGTAACATGGTACAGCCTTTCAGCGTAATAATAGTCGGATAATTCCCTGCCTGGTTGGAACCGCCGGGGAACTATCTGATAAAACCGGCAGAACAATTTTTGTTCAACAGCCGGCATAAAGTGGTAAAACTTAAACTATAGCATCACCCATGAAGGTTAAATTTACAATACTTGCTTTACTGGTATATCCGGTTTTAATACATGCGCAAGATGTGTTTTATAACAACGGCAACGATATTTATATACAGGAGAATTCGCTGATTGAGGTGCAGGGAAACTTTGTCAATAAATCGGGCAGTATAAACAACGATGGCACTATTGAGCTTAGCGGCGATTTTCAAAACGACAGCAGCGCCGCTTTTAAAACGCATACCAATTCGGCTTCTAAAGAGCGTGTAGTTAAGTTTATAGGCGCAGGCACGCAGGTTATCAAAGGCGATGTATCTAAAGCCTCTACCGCAAGTTTTCATAACCTGGTTATTGATAAAAGTTCGGCTACCAGTGTGGTAGAAATGCAGACAAATGTGGTTGTAAACGGCTCTCTCATTTTTGGCTCGGCAAACTTAACCAACACTTATAACCCCGATAGTTTTTACCACAACAACAACCTTAAAGGGCTTTTAAAAACCTATACTGCTTCGGGCGAAGAGCATTTGCTGGATGTAAAAAACGGAAACCCGGATGCAATAGCAGGATACCCTGTGTTGCAAATAGATGGATACCCCAACACTGGCTTTATTTTAACCAAAGGAACAAGAGGCTCTGAAGGCGGGGGGCTACAGCGCACGGTTTCGTCAGCTACAAGCTATCTGTTCCCTGTAGGTACCGAAGATAAAGGCTTTAATGGTGCCTTGCTTAACTTTTTACAAGTGCCGGGCAGTGGTAGTATAAAGGCAAAATTTTGCAATGGCTCTTCAAACCCCGAAGGTTCGGTGGGCGCTATTTCGGCTTACTGTGCCGGTTGCCCTGCGGGCCTTACCGCCGATAACAATGGTTATAACCGTTTTGTAGGATCCAACACCTGCAATTCGGGCGCCCCGCAATGGATAATTTTTGATAAGTCGGTAAACAACCACGGTTACTGGAGTTTTGAATCGAGCAACACCGGCTATACCTACGATATGGAAGTTTTCCCCAATGGTTTTTCTGACGTAACAGCAGACCGGTTAGGCTCATGGAGAGTGTTGAAGCATGAAGATACATACGGGGCCGACCCATCTCTGCCATCGGTAGACTGGAGGCCTGAGATTGAAAGCCTGGTGTCTAATATCAGTGACCTTACTACCTTTACACGTAATATGGGTTGCTACCTGGGCAATGGTGTGCCTGGTGGTATTTATTCCAACTTCTCGCATTTTACCATGGGCATGAGCCATAGCAACAGTGCGCTGCCGGTAAAACTGCTTTTTGTAAAAGCCGACCCTATGGGCAAGCACCGTATCCGTGTATCATGGGCTACATCGCTCGAAATTGATAACGACGGATTTGAGGTGCAGCGAAGTACCGATGGTATAAACTTTAGCAACATTGGCTGGGTAGAAGGGCACGATAACTCAACCGAAACCCACAACTATGTGTTTGACGATAGGGTAAGCTCTAACATTACTTACTACTACCGCCTGAAGCAAATAGACAACGACCGGGATTTTGAATATTCGGAGGTTGTTAACGCTAAGCTAAACGAAGGCGAAAGCTCTTCATCAGACTATTCTTTGTTTCCTAATCCTACCTCCAACGAAGTATTTGTAACGGTGGAGGACCCGCTGGATGAGATAACTGTAAAGCTATTTGATTTAAAGGGTAAACTTGTTTATGACAATATTTTTCCTGTAGAGCAAAACGGGGTGACCAAAACGGTAAGCATAAATATGGCATCTATACTACCTTCCGGTGCCTATATTCTTAACGCAACTACCAATGGCACTCAGTTCAGCAAGCAGGTAATTTTACAGTAGACGTTAACATTCACCATGTTAACTACGTGGATACTTGCACGTATAAAGTGTACTTACATTTGTAGCAACCGAGAATTGAAAAAGAAAATTTAACCCGCTAAAAAAAATGAAAAGAATTTTTCTGCCTGTCACATTGTTGCTTTTTACAATACAACTATTTGCACAAGCCCCACAAGGGCACGGCCACTCAGCCAAGGGGGGCCCCAAGAAGGGGGAAAAGGCTACCGACCCTAAACTAAAAGCCCTGCTTCAGGAAATAGAATCGAAGATGGTGCCGATAGAAGGGGGCACCTTTACCATGGGCTGTGTAAACCCCCAGGATACCGAATGCTACTATTGGGAAAAACCACGCCGTACCATTACCATCAATACTTTTTACATGAACAAGTATGTGGTTACCCAGCGCGAGTGGAAAGCCATTATGGGCACCGCGCCATCTAACAAAAACTGTGCGGAGTGCCCGGTGGTAAATATAAGCTGGTTCGATGCGCAGATGTTTGTAAACAAGCTAAACCAGCTAACCGAAAAAAACTACCGCCTGCCTACCGAGGCCGAATGGGAATATGCTGCCAAAGGCGGCAACAAAAGCCACGGCTATAAATATGCCGGCAGCAATAATGCTATGGAAGTAGCCTGGTACGATACACTTATATCACATGAGTCGCACCCGGTAGGGCAAAAACAACCTAACGAGTTAGGCTTGTATGATATGAGCGGCAACGTATGGCAATGGTGCAGCGATTGGTTTGATGAGAAGTACTATAGCAATGGCCCTAGTAACAACCCTAAAGGACCGGCAAGTGGCACCAGCCGTTCGCTGCGTGGCGGTAGCTGGTGGGGTCCGCTTAAAGATGTGCGCGTAGCTAACCGCGATTTATACCCACCCGATTCTAAAGATGATGATGTAGGCTTCAGGTTAGCCAGAGACTAATATTTCTATAAACATAAAACAGCAAAGCCGCCTTTATAGGCGGCTTTGCTGTTTTATCCCGGTATCTTTTCTTCCAGCATTACGTTGCCAGCCAGGTCGTAATAAGTACACGTCATGGCGGCCAGGTCAACCACCCATTTTTCTAC
>DATGXP010000655.1:0-2332 GCA_035298845.1 Chitinophagales bacterium | reverse complement strand
GTTTACATTAGATAAACCATTGCCTGTCAAACTAATAAGCGATATTGTAAAATTCAGGGTGAAGGAGAATATAGAGAAGGCCGCAGCTAAAAAGGTGAAAAAAAAAGCCAGCACGGCGAGGTAATACGGGGTATCAAAATTCAAGATCCTTCAAGCTGGCAATCCCGATAGCTATCGGGACGTTCACAATGACAAAATCCTATAAAATAACCGAGCCTGAACACGGTTAAGGCTCGTATAAAAACTTGGCAAAAAAGACTTTTGAAAAAGCAGTTTACTTACTGCTTATAGCATTAGCCGACACGTTTACTTCTACAGTAGTAACACCCGGCTTAACAATAGTGCAAGCCATAGGGCGCTTGTCAACCGTCATCAGGCATACAGCATCATTCTCCTTTAGGTAAAGATTGTTTTTGCTCAAGCCACCCACAACCTTTAGCTTAGGCTCCTTCAGTTCCTCTTTAGGGCCAGCAAAGACTGCTACAGATTTTTCAGAGGCGTTACGCAACAGAATAGTTACCTCCTTATTGGTATTAGGGGCCGGTGCACTAGGGTTCTCTACTATTGCCGTAGCTTTAGGGGTTATAGCAGCTAACTCGTTTTGAGCAGATACTGAATTGGTAATAACGCTGAGGATAAACACGCAGCAGATTGATTTTAATACATTTTTCATGGCATCGTTATTTGTCCACAAATGTACCACTAGTAAACTCTGCTTTATCAACACATGTACACGTTCGATTGTTAACTGTCAATAAAAGTAAACAACGGTACTTCCGTAGCCATAACGCTGACTATAATCGTTACTGTAGCGCTTAACCTGGGGGTGCTTATCTAATAGCTTAAATACCTCGGCCTTTAGCTTGCCTTTACCCAAACCATGCACTACGCGCATCTCCAGCTTTCCGGCGGCTATAGCTTTATCCAATGCTTTTTCAAACTCATCTAATTGGTGGAATAGTGCATCTTCAGGGGCAATACGACCGGCTTTGCTGGCACTCGTCTTCTCAAGGTGCAGGTCAATTACGTCCTCGGCCATAGTAATTTTATTGCTAAAACCGGGATTGGTAGCACCCATCATATACTGGCGCAATACCTCAGGGTCGAAACCGGCAACACCGGGTTCGGGCTTTTCTACATCCTTATTTTTCTTCTTCTTACCCATTAACAGTTCGTTGTATTCAATTCTGCCTTCCAAATTCCGACTTACGCTGCTACCTCCTGAAAACTCTTTCTAAATGCCACAGCATTGGCTATATCCGGAAACGACTCACGTGTGCCACCGGTACCAATTATAGTAATAGTGCCATAGCCCAACATGCGACCAAATATGCTTTGGTCCACGTTTACGCTTTCAATCTTGTTCAGGTTCATCTCCAGCGTTTTGCGCGAAATGATACCGGTTTTAACTATAATGCGCTTATTGGTTACCACAAATTCATCGCTCCACTGCTTTAATGAAGGTACTATAAACAAGGTAAAAAGCCCGGATAGGGTAAAGTATATTTTCCAGTGGTATTTTGTTTCGTAAACTACCACTTCATCACGTATAAGGTTATTATCTACATAGCTGCCCATTGTTCAAATTTTTATGCGAAATTAAAAAAATGAACGTAGAGACGCGTTGTTCGCGTCTGCTGACCTAAGACGCGAACATTGTCTCTCTACAGGTTAGTAGCAAACAACAAATCGAGATTGCTGTTTTTTATACCAAACAGGTTAGAGAGGTGTTCATTGGTTAGGTTGCCCTTGTAAAGGTAAATACCATTGCGAATGCCTCCATCTTCGTAGATAAGGTTTTTCATGCCGCTAAGCTCGCCGCAGCGCAAGAGAATAGGTGTAAGGATATTAGAGAATGCATGCGATGCCGTGCGCGATACACGCGATGGTATATTAGGTACACAGTAATGCGTTACGTCATATTTGGTAAATGTAGGGTCGGCATGGCTGGTAATCTGCGATGTTTCGAAACAACCACCCTGGTCTATACTCACATCTATTAACACACTACCGGCTTTCATCTTACTTACCATCTCCTCGGTAACTATTACCGGCGTACGGCCCTGCTTGCTGTGTATAGCACCAATGGCCACATCAGCTGTTTGCAACTCCTGCTCCAGTATACCCGGCGAAATGGTAGAGGTGAATAGACGGCAGTTTACCTTCTCCTGCAGGCGCTGAAGTTTGAATACGTTATTATCGAATACCGACACTATAGCACCTAAGCCTATAGCAGCGCGGGCAGCAAATACCCCAACCACACCGGCACCAAGAATCACTACTTTGGCAGGTGGTACGCCGGAAATGCCCCCTAACAATATCCCCTTGCCAT